>CAYNFN010000028.1:0-16453 GCA_964396485.1 uncultured Alcaligenaceae bacterium | reverse complement strand
ATACAACGCCCGTTCCACCGTGATTACCAGCCAGTTGCCAGTCGCCCAATGGCACGACGCAATCGGCGATCCGACGCTTGCCGACGCCATCCTCGACCGGCTCGTGCACAACGCCTACAAAATCATGTTACAAGGCAACTCAATGCGAAAGACCAAGGAGAAATTGACCGCCGCCAAGAGCGCGGAGTAAGCTCAAGACACCTCGCGTCGCTACGCGCCGACACCCCGTCCGACTGGCTCTGGACTGCGTGCTCGAAATGCCGTGGAACGGCTGCTCGTTATCGCGTGGACTGACTGCTCGAAATGCGTGGAATACGCATGCTATTCGGACAATTACTTGCGAATGGCCGTTACAGCAGCATCGACCGCCTCCTTGCTGTAGTCGAGTACTCGGAGAACGTCGCGAAGCATCGCTGCTTTTTGAGGGGTTGGCGAGTTGGTCATAACCCAGAACGGTGAGCCGGGTATTTGCCGGGGCTGTGTGCTGCTTCCAGACGCCTCAATTTCCTCTTTGCTTGGAGCAAAGTATTTACGATCCCGTCCTTGGATTTTCAGCACCCTGTCGAACTTGTCAGGTCTTTGTTTGTTAGCAGTGCTGAGTAGGTAAAGCATCTTGTCGACAGCCGCCCAGTGAACGCGGAAGGCAGGATCGCCTAGGGCGTCCGACAATTCATGCTTTTCACTGACCGGTTTGGGCGAACCAAGATCCCCGTTTAGGTCAAGCAACCGCCTCAGGATCTTTGTAGCAGGTTCGCCAATTTCCCGGGTGTTACGGGCGATATGGGCATACACGTCTTCGTCCACAAAGTAGTTGATATTAGGGTTATATAAGTCTTTACATGGACTTATAAGCCACTTTATTCATTAGTAGGTACTAACTTTTATAGACTCTACAAACAATTGAGATTGCTATTTGTCAGAAGTAGATATATATTTCTGACTCATAGGAGATGGCTATGACATCTGTTATGGAACAGGTTCTGAAGTGCGCCTCTCAACTGCCTGAAGGCAGGCCCTTGGCTGCCAAGGAGTTACTGCATCTGGGAAGCCGTGCTGCCGTGGATCAATCTCTGTCGCGCATGGTTCGGAGTGGTGCATTACTTCGCGCGGGACGCGGCGTGTACGTGAAGCCCGTCGAAACCCAGTTCGGTACCCGCGCGCCAATGAGCATGAAAGTAGTGCAGGAATTGGCTGCCAAGCGGGGCGAGACGATCGTTCCCCATGGCGCTGTCGCCGCGAACGCACTCGGCCTCACCACCCAAGTTCCCACCCGAGAGGTCTATCTCACCTCCGGACCGACTCGCCGCTTGAAGCTGGGATCGCAGATTGTTGAATTGCGGCATGCCCCCAGATGGCAGCTCACACTTCCCAGTCAAGGCGCGGGGAACGTCGTTCGCGCCCTTGCTTGGATGGGCCCTGGGAAAACCAGAGAAGCAATCCGGAAGCTCAAATCCACGCTTCCCGCAAATGAGCTTGCGGAAATAGCCGCAACCCGAGCTCAGCTGCCTTCCTGGATGGCCCAGGAAGTCAGCGAGTTCGTGACTCGTGCCTGATTTCTTCGAGCTCTCGGCAGAAGATCGCCGAGAAGCACTGGCTGTGGCCGCAAACAACTCTGGCAGACCGATCCACCTCCTCGAGAAGGACGTCTGGGTCGTCTGGTCGCTTCAAGCGCTATTCGGGGGCGTCCACGGCAAGCACTTGGTGTTCAAGGGCGGGACCTCTCTGTCGAAGGGATACGGCGTAATCCGGCGTTTCTCCGAAGATGTCGACTTAACATATGACATCCGAACGATTGCTAGCGATCTGATTGGCGAATCAAAATCGATTTTGCCGTCCTCAAGAAGCCAAGGAAAAAATCGACGGACGAAATCCGTGAGCGTCTTCCAAAGCTCGTGTCCGACCACATTGCACAGCAACTCGCTGAATCGCTACGTTCACAAGAATTGCCGGCAATAATAAAGGTTGCCGGCGAAAAGATATTCCTGGAGTACGATCCGTTCGCGTCAGGTTACGGCTATGTCAAACCGATCGTCACGCTGGAATTCGGGGCCCGCTCCACCGGAGAGCCGAGCGAACTGCGAGATGTAGCGTGTGACGCGGCGAGCCATCTGTCGACAGTTGCATTTCCAACGGCCCAACCACGAACAATGCGTCCGGAGAGAACGTTCTGGGAAAAAGCCACCGCTATTCACGTCTATTGCCACAAGGGGGAATTTCGTGGGGGCGATCGATTTGCGCGGCACTGGCACGATCTCACTCGCCTGGATGCCACTGGCTACGCCACATCCGCAATCGATAACAAAGGCATCGCCAAGGATGTAGCAGATCACAAGGCTGTCTTCTTTGCGGAAAGGGACCATTCGGGCGCGGTTATCGACTATCACCACGCTGTCAATGGTTCATTGCTATTGCTTCCCCGCGACGCTGCTCTAGCGGCGCTTGCCGAAGACTATGTGGGAATGGTGAATGACGGATTATCGCTGGATGAAGCGACACCGTTTGAAAGGCTAATGGGGGACTGCAAAGCGATTCAGGATCGCGCGAACGCTCGAGACAAATAGGTTCTTGATGAATCCTGCAAACCACGGGGCCCAAAGAACCACGGGATCAGGTCTTGTTTCTTGCATCCCGACCTCGCTCGCTCTCCCGTCATTTCAAATTCGCCCGGTCACGCCTCCGCCGGCCGCTGCGTGTCCGAACCGCTCTTGGTGCGCTCCAGCGTCACGAGGGCCGAGGACTGAGTAAACAAGTGACTGGTGACAAGTGACAAGTGACCGGCATAAAGCGAGTGCTGCGTGCTAGGTACTGAGTGCTGTGTGCTGTGTGGAAGGTGAAGGCGTGACTATCGTCACGAGGGCCGAGGACTGAGGACTGAGTAAGAGCAAGGGCTCGGGGAGCCAGTGACAGGTGACAAGTGACTGGGTAAGCGCCAGTGCTCGGTGCTAAGTGTCAAGTGCTGAGTGCTGCGTTCTACGTGCTGAGTACTGTGTACCCCTCAAGGGGGTATAAAAAATAATGCTGCGTGCTGAAAAGCACGTTTTCTCAACAGGCCAACGTAACTCTCGGGTTTGCAGCCACAGGCTTGTTCGTCTGACGGACCTTGGGTGCTCAGTGAGTTGCCAGCTCAGGCGGAATATGGATCGGGAGCAGATCGGAGGCCTTGGCATCGAGGATGGTGATCTGCCCGATACCTTTCGCCGTCATGCCGACATTGACGTTCCAGCCATGGGACACATCCCTGACAATCGCCTCATCGCTGAACCGGATGAAGAGGATGTCTTCCTTCTCGTCGTATCGAATATCCATGGATTACTCCAATAATTCCCAGTTGATCATGACAGTCTTGACGACTAAGCGTCGATCGACAACTACGGCTGCACAGATCAAATTGTCGGTCCGTCCGGCCACTGCCTTGTAAATCCAGAGGCGCTTAGGATCCCGATACTATGCAGTCCCCGTTTCAATCACATTCTTCAGTTCGGCATGCGCAATGGCCCGTTCCTGGGCTCTCGCAAGAGCGTGTTCGGTAACAATTACTTCCAACCCGAATCTCTCGCTGAAGAAGTTCGTCGCCCTGAGAAATGAGGATACTCCGGCCAGTCCGCGACGCCAATGTCAGGGGGTATCCAAACCACACCGATCCATTAGTCCCGCGCTTGGTCCGCTACAGAACTGCCATCGCGCTCGCGACGAAGCTCGCCGCATCGCGAGGGCCGAGGACTGAGGACTGAGTAAAGGCGAGGACTGAGGACGGAGGACCGAGGGCCGAGGACTGAGGGATGAGGGATGAGGAAGCTAACGCCGATGACGAGTGACGACTGACGACACCTTGACCCCGGTGACGACTGACGACTCACCCGGAAGACGAAGTGACGCATTGACGAGGCGACGGTCAGGCGACCGTGGCAAAACCAATCGCGTTTTCAGCGCCGAGCATGCGCGCTCCGAGACGACCACCCGCGCCCAACATGTCTTCGAGTGCCTGTTCGACGTCGCGCGGTTCCAGGGCTTGCTCGCCACCGCGCTCGAGCATCGCCTGCGCCGCGCGCCGCATCAACTCCTTGATGAATGCGGGGCTCGCACGGCCCACGCGCTTCGCAGTCTCCAGGGCAAGCGCTTCCGGAACGCGCAGCCCGCCGGCGTAGCGCTTGACCAGTAGTCGGCGCTCGGTTTCGCCGGGCAGACCGATCTCGATTGCCTGGTCCACCCGGCCGGGGCGGGCAGCGAGCGCGGGCTCGAGCACTTCCGGCCGGTTGGTGGTCAGCACAAAGAGCAAGCGCGCCTCAGGCGCAAGACCGTCCATCTCGTTGAGCAGCAGGTTGAGGGTGGTTCCGCCGCTCCATGGCCCATCGCGGTGTCCGCCGACCAGGTCAATGTCCTCGAGCACGACGAGCGCCGGCTGCAGCGCCCTCGCGATGGCGAGCGTCTCTTCGAGCAACCCGTAGTGTCCGGCCGTGACGATGATCTTGGTGTAGCCATCGAGGGAGCCGGCGAGCCAGCGCACAATGAGCGTCTTGCCGGTTCCCGGCGGGCCAAAGAGCAGCACACCCTTTTTCGCGGACAATCCGAGCCGTGCGAGGCGGCTGGCATTACGCACGAACCCGGCCGTATTGCGTTCGATCAGGGCAAGCGTCTTTTCGGGCAGCACGATGTTCTCCCGGCGTACGGGCGCGGCCTTTTCCACGCGCAGGCCCGCGGGCGAGATTTCGTAGTCATCGTGCGCCGGCTCGAGCACCAGCACTTTCCCGCGCCACGACGCGCCACCCTCCGCCTGGCTGCGCAGATCTCCCATGATCCGGGCGGCGACCCGTGCCGGCGTATCGCCCGGCGCCACTGCAACCTCCAGGCGCACTCGAACGCCGCGATAGGCTTCGCGCACTTCAAGCAGCAGTGCGAAGCGCGCGCCGTCCCGCTCGGCCAGCCACAGCCCGCGCGTCAGGCAGCGAATGGGCTGCGCCTCGCCGATATCCACGTCCTGATATTCCGCGGGCCCAACAACGATGCCTGGTCCTGCCTCGGCCAAGTCGGCGAGGCAGAACGCGAAATCATGATCGCGCACGCGCGCGCCCGAGAAGCGGCTGCCCTCCAGCCCCGCAAAAAGCGCTTCCAGCGCCTTCTGCAGATCCGGTCGCATCCAGTGCGGAAAGTCATGGCGCGTGACGACCAGCTCGTCCAGGGCCAGCGGCGCGAAGTGCGCGGCAAACATGCCGTGCAGCGCAATACCTTTCTTTGGTTCATTCATATCGTTTGCTCAAAGCAATGTTGGCCCAAGCGCGCCGCCGCCACGCAATCAAATACTGCGTAGCGGGCCGACTGCCCGAATCACCAAGCTCAGGATGGACCGGGCCCGCCCCGCCTCACCGGCGCGGCAAACCCGGTCGGCGGGCGGCTAGGCGCCCCTCATGGACAGCGGACCAAAAGCGAGCCCCTGCCACGGCGAGCACATTCGCGTGCAGCGTCTGTCATGTCGTGTCAGAAAATGCTTCACTCTCGTCCACCGGTTTGATCTGAAAGAGGGCGAACGATACCGAAACGCCGGCGTACGATCAAGAGATTTCAGTGCCGCGCCTCAAAAAGCCTTGCGCGAGTACAACGCTCAAAATAGCTGGACCGGCTTCAGTGGTTCTGCAGTATGGACAAAGTAGCTAATATGGCTATAATAGCCGTATTATAATTAGCGAGGCCCACCATGCCTACCCCACTGACGTTTCGCAACAGCCAGGGCGAATTGGTCGATGTCCCGGCAGTCGCCGCCACGCGTCTCAAGAACGAGTTCGGGGCCGTTCTCGAGCAGGCCCTTCGTGGCGGGGCGGTCGCGATCACCCGGCACGACACGGCCAAGGCAATCCTGATCTCGTACGACGAGTTCCAGTCATTGGTAAAAGCACGCTCTCACAGCTTGAGCGACCTGAGTGCCGAGTACAACGTGCTCCTGGCCCGCATGCAAACGCCCAAGGCGAGAAAGGGCATGAAGGCGGCGTTCAACGCGTCGCCCGCCGAGTTGGGCCGTGCCGCGGTCAAAGCGGCACGCAAGCGTCGCTGAGCAGGTGGTCGGTATTCCGCGGAACGGAAGTCGCCAGAGCGGGTAGATGCCTCCTGCCCGGCCGTCCCGAATCTATGTCATCGCCGGGGTCAATGGCGCCGGCAAGAGCAGCGTCGGCGGCGCGGCTTTCCGCAGCTTCGGGGGTGATTACTACAATCCCGATGAGGTTGCCCGGCAATTGATCGCCGCGGACCCGCGACTGGATCCGACTGAAGCCGACATAGTTGCATGGCGGCAAGGCAGCGGGCTGCTAAGGCAGGCCATCGCGGAACGCCTTGACTTCGCCTTTGAAACGACCCTGGGTGGAAATACTATTCCGCGCCTACTTGCAGAAGCGGCGACACAGGGCACCGGGATATACGTCTGGTACGTGGGTCTCTCCAGTCCGGAGCTGCACATCCAGCGTGTTCGGTCGCGTGTTCGCCACGGCGGACATGATATCCCCGAACACGCAATCCGCCGGCGCTTCGAACGCAGTCGCCTGAACCTTATCGCTCTGCTGCCTCTACTTACGGCACTAAGGGTCTATGACAACAGCACCGAGGCCGACCCCGCCGCCGGCAAGCCACCCGCACTCTTGCCGGTACTGCACATGGAGCATGGAAGGATACTTAACCCGAACGACCTGCCTCAGGCACCGGAATGGGCGAAGCCGATCGTCGCAGCCACGCTGAAACTGGATTGGGAAAGAAATCGTCTCTGAAGACTAGCGTCGGTCAGGCGCGGCGAGATTGTTGCCGCGCGACTGATGGGGCGGGACCCGCCTGAGGGATGAGGGATGAGGACCGAGGGCCGAGGACGGAGGGCTGAGGGCTGAGGACCGAGTACACATGTGACTGGTGACGAGTGACAAGTGACGGGGAAAAGGCAAGGGCCGGGCAGCCAAAAGGGAAAAGGTGAAGCGCCTGGCGGCGGTGAAGGGTGAATGAGTGAAGAGAGGTAAGGGCAGCGATTTGGTGATTGAGTAATTGAGTGATTGAGTGATTATGTGTCCGAAAATCCGATTGCCCCAATCGTCGAATTTTTCTCAATCGCTACATCGAGCCGGGGGAGGCCCCCACAGGCGGGCGTCGCGCCTACCAGGGCAGGATGACCGGCACGCCGGTTTGCCGGGCCGCCTTGACGAAGACCTTGTCCAGCGTCAGGAGGCGGGTCGCCCGGTTATTCTCCGCGACGGCGGCATGCAGCGCGTCGCCGCCACGAAGCCCGGACTTGAGGTCCTGCAGATACCAGGCCGCGCGAACATAGTCTTCGCGCGACGGCGTGAAAACCGTTACGCCGGGTTCGAATGCCTCGTAGTAATCGGCCAGCGCGCGGCGCGCCAACGGCTCGTTTAATTCGCGATTCCTGACCTTGATGCCGATCGCGCTGGTGAATTCCACCCGGGTCCATTCACTGGTGCAGAGCGGCTCGACGACCGCAGCCAGGACCGACTCGACCCGGTCCGAGTCCGCCTCCGGCACGCAAAGCGCGACGACGAGACTGGTGTCGAGATAGATCAATCAGTACCTTTGGTCGCGCATTTTCCGGACCAGCTTTCCCGCCGGCGTCCTCGCCTTGGGCATGACGTCACGCAGGGCCCGCAGGCGCGCGAAATCGACACCCAGCTTGACGGGCTTCACCGGCGCCAGCTCGACAACGGGATGACCGCGGCGACTGATGACGACCTTCTCGCCTTTCTCCGCGCGATCCAGCAACTCGCTCATTCGCGCCTTGGCCTCGGCGACGTTGTAGGTGGTCATGGGATTACTCCTTGTTGGTCATCTAGTTGGTCATATTACAGCTTACGGCAGTGAAGGCGTGACTATCGTCACGAGGGCGGAGAGGCGAGGACTGAGGACTGAGGTTCGAGGGCTGAGGACTGAGGACTGAGGGCCGAGGGCCGAGGACTGAGGACTGAGTGACGGCGTGACAAGTGACGGACGTGACGATCGTGACGGCGTGACGAGTGACAAGTGACAAGTGACGGGAAAACCGGTCTCCCAATTCCGGCGGCGTCAGGCGAGCTGCAGAGCGGCAAGGAAAACTTCGAGGGTGACGATCGGGCAAAGCAACGCCGGGGTCAGGTTTTGTTTCTTTCATCGCCAACCCGCTCTCGCTTCCCCGTCAAACCGAGTCCCGCCGGTCACGCCTTCGCCAGCCGCTGCGCGTCGACGCTGTCGCATTCGTCCAGAACATCATTTTTTCGGAGGGCGATGGAGCTTGATCCCGAGAGTCCGGCTGTAAGCGTGGAAATCCTTGTCGGTGGTAAAGATCGGCATGCCTCGCAGATGACCGACCGCACACAACAGGAAATCCGTGTTCGAACCCTGTACGCCCTCGGCACGGCACTGATTGAAGAAACGGGCAGCCATCTCGAAATCTGCGGATTCCAGCCTCATGTCCGGGAAAGCCCGGAGCTTTTCCCTCAAAGCGAGATACTGTCCTTCCTCGCGAATACCGGAAAGCAATTCCTGTCGAATCGGCCCGATCATTGCCACCTCGAAGTCGGCAATCAATCGCCCGAGTTCCCGCACAATGCCCCCTTCGTGATCTGGGCTGCGCCGGCGTAACGCCAGAGACCAGACGGAAGTGTCGACCAGTACTTTCACGCAACTTTGCGTTGCTTCTTGTAATCGAACTTCGGGTCGTAGTCGATCCTGCCGAATTCAGAAACGATTGCCTGCTGCCTGAGCCACTGGACGTACTCCTCCAGCGCCCGCGTCACGGCCTCGCGTTTGGTCTTGTGACCGCCGAGCTTACGCGCCGCCTCGATGAGCTTGTCGTCCAGTTCGAGATTCGTCGCCATTGTGTGCCTCCTGCCAAAGAATCTTATGAACCCATTCTACACAAGTGGCTGTGTGGACGGTGAAGGCGTGACTATCGTCACGAGGGCCGAGGACTGAGGACTGAGGACTGAGGGCCGAGTAAAGGCGAGGACTCGGGACTCGGGAAGCCAGGGACCGGTGACAAGTGAGGGGATGGAAGGGCAGCGATTAGGTGATTGAGTGATTGAGTGATTGACACCCTAATCTCTCAGACACCACCAAATGCCGGTTCCGACCGCGTCAGGCGAGCTGCAGAGCGGCAAGGAAAGCTTCGAGGGTGACGATCGGGCAATGCAACTTGCCTTCGATGCCGAGGAGATCCTGATCGCCCGTTACAAGGAAGTCCGCCTTGCCGACAACTGCGAGCTGCAGAAAAGGCAGGTCGAAGGGGTCCCGGCAAGGAGGTGTCCTGGGCGGTTTCGCGGGAATGGTCACCGTCTGGCAATAAGGCAGGTAATCCGCGAGCAGTTCGCGCTGCTCGTCGGCGCCGAGCTTGAATTTCGGATATCCGAGCACGCGGATCAATTCGCCCGCCGTCGCCTTCGAAACGAGTGGATCGCGGCGCCCGTCCTGCCAGGCTTCGCGCAGCGCAACCGATCGGCCGTGCGTGAACACCAGCGCCGAAAGCACAACGTTCGTGTCGAGCACGACACGCGGCGCGCGTTTCATTTCGAGCGGCGTTTGGTCTGCCTTGCCCAGGCAACGGCGTCGGAGATGTCCTGCTCGGTGAGGTCGAGTTCCGCCAGCTTGGCTCGCACGGAGTCGGCCCGCTGGATGCGCACCGGGGTAAGGATGATCTGGCCGCCCTTGGCCTGCACCTCGAAATACTCGACGGCACCGACGGCGTTGGTCACGCTCTTGGGCAGCGTGAGCTGGTTTTTGGAGGTCAACTTGGCGAGCATGGATTTGGACTTACGTCGGAAAGTAAGGAATCCTTACTTTAGCCGAATCTCTCGCGAGATTCAAGGCGAGGACTGGGGACTGAGGACTGAGGACTGAGGTTCGAGGGCTGGAAGAACAGTGCTGCGTGCTGTGTGCTGCGTGCGGCGAAAACACGAGGTGCAAGCTCAAAGGTCATAGGTCAAAGGTGAAGGGTGAAGGGTGAAAGGAAAAACGGCGCCGCAATGGCGGCGGTTTGCCGCTCGATCAAGGGATCTCTTCGAGGTACGCCCGGAGGCTAAGCGGCTTCACTTTGCGAAAGGTCTTGAGCTCCAGAAGCGCCTTGTCGCCGGTCACGATGGCGTTGGCGCCGCCGGTAACGGCACATTCCAGAATCCGGTTATCGGATTCATCGGTGAGAACCGCGAGCTTGCGGCGGGGCTTGACCACGATAGAGAGGTCGGAAAGAAAGACCGCAACGTGCGCCAGCTCTTCGGCATCGCGCGAGAATTTCCTCGCAAGGGTGCCCAGCAGCTCATCGAGAATCGGCCTTGAAAGGAGAAGCGGATCTCTTTCTTCGATGATCCGGCGAAGCGCGATGTCCGCGCGCCCGCCCGGAAAAACCAGCGCCGACACCAGAATGTTGGTGTCGAAGACGACCTTCATTGCCGAAGATAGCGTTCCAGGTCCTGCTCGGAAAGGATGCCCTTCGTCCGGGCCTGGCGGCTCCAGTAGCCCTGCAGGTCGCGCAATTCCTGGAGCCGACGCTCGATCCCCGCCAGGCGCAAGGCGTCCTGAATGACAGCGCTGAGCGTCTTGCCTTCCGCGCGGGCGAGCGCCTCGGCATCCCTCGCGAGATCCGGTGGCAGCGAGATGGTTTTCTTGACCGCGGTGCCCATGAATCACCCCTCTTGTCGACGGTGTGAATTAATCATACCAGACAGATAGAGCCGTGACGACGTGACGGCGTGACGGGCCGAACCCGGTGAAGGCGTGAAGGGTTAAAGAGCCGTGACGAACGTGACGACGTGACGATCGTGACGGCGTGATCCCCTCCGGGGACAAGTGAGGGTGAATGAGGGAAGGGTAGCTGCGCGGTTCGCCATTCTCCGAAGACAACGCACAAGAAGCGCCGCGAGATCTGGACCTCCCATTTCTTTCCCGGTCACGACAAAACAGCATGCATGCGCGGGCACGCGCGCAGGGCGCGCATCACAACGGGCAAACAATTTCGTTACCGTCTTCAACTCTTGGTCCGGCGCGCTTGCTGACCGGCAAGCCAGAACTTGTGAAATTGAGTTGTTGTGACAGGCTATACCCTGTACATTGTCCTATGACAAACAGGTCATGACCTGTAATTAAACGGATGATAATATGCGAAAACCATTCAAAACCATGCAGATAAAGCACGTCGATGAGCGACTGGCATCGTGGCGAAAATTAACGGACACAGTACCGCCCCAGGTAGGCTGGATCCGTACTATTCGAGAGTCCTTGGGGATGACTCAGTCGCAACTTGCCGCACGACTCAACATCACTCAGCAAGCACTCAATGACCTCGAAAAGTCCGAAGCGGAAGGAAAGATCACGCTGGACAGCCTACGCCGGGTGGCGAGCGCCCTTGGTTGCCGATTCGTTTATGCAGCCGTTCCGGAAAAGCCGCTCGGCGAGATTCGCCGCCAGCGTGCTCATGAAGTCGCGAAGAAACAGTTGGGGCGCGTGTCCAGGTCGATGAAACTGGAGGCACAAGGCACCAGCGAGCGGGAAACCAAACGCCAAATCGAGGAACTGACGGAAGAGTTGCTTCAAGGCAGCCCCCGCAAGCTATGGCAGTAAATATCAACGAGCCGTCGGATGCAACACCGCTCGATCCTGACGAAGAGCAGGGCCTGATTCCTTCGCACATTGCAACGCGAGGCCAGCTCAACGAGTGGGAGCAGCAAAACATAGTGGAAGGTGAACGCTGGGCGTTTGGGGGCAAGCATCGCAACCTGCTCAGTCTTGAGTTTGTGAAGCAATTGCATCGCCGCATGTTCGGCAGAACATGGAAATGGGCCGGAAAGTTCCGGACGACGGAGAAGAATATCGGGGTTGATCCAACTCAGATCCCGGTTCAGGTCCAGGAGTTACTACGAGATGTTCAAACTCAGGTAGAGCACGGTGCGTATCCGTTGGATGAAATCGCTGTGCGCTTTCACCACAGGCTCACATGGATACATCCTTTTCCCAATGGGAATGGACGCGTGTCACGCACAATGTCCGATATTTTGCTGGTATCTCAAGGCGCGGAGCCGTTCCACTGGGGCGGACAGAACATCGACCGCGTCGACGCAGGAAAAGTGCGAGACCGATATATCAAGGCACTGAGATCGGCTGATAGCGGTGATTATCGCCCGCTGCTGGAATTCGTGCGCACGGGAGAAAAGCCGTGACGGGGTGAAGGGTGATCCCCTCCGGGGACAAGTGAGGGTGAAGGGTGAAGGGTGAAGGCGGCTCACCACTTCTCGATCCACGGCCGCAGATCGAGTTCGTGGGTCCAGGCGCTGCGGTGCTGCCGGTGCAACTGCCAGTAGTTCTCCGCAATCGCGTCAGGGCTCAGGATGCCGTCCTGGGCCTTTAGCGCATAGCGCTCCGGAAACCGCTCCGCGATGAAGGGGGTGTCGATCGCGCCGTCGATCACAACGTGCGCGACGTGAATACCCTGCGGTCCCAGCTCGCGCGCCATGCTCTGCGCCAGCGAGCGCAGCCCGTGCTTCGCCCCGGCGAAGGCGGCGAACCCTGCCGAGCCGCGCAGGCTCGCGGTCGCGCCGGTAAACAGGATCGTGCCCTGCTTGCGCGGCAGCATGACTTTCGCGACTTCGCGCCCCACCAGGAAGCCGGCGAAGCAGCCCATTTCCCAGACTTTCCGATAGACCTGCGCGGTGGTCTCGGTGATGCCGAAGCGCACGTTGCCGCCGACGTTGAACACCGCCACCTCGATCGGCGCGATGTCGCGCTCGATGCGGGTGACGAGCTCGATCACGTCTTCTTCCTTGCGCGCATCGGAACCGAAGCCGTGCGCCTCGCCGCCTTCGGACCGGATCCGCTCCAGCAGCGGCGCGAGCTTGTCCTCGGTGCGGCGCGTGACGCAGGCGATGAAGCCTTCGCGCGCAAACCGGCGAGAGATGGCACCGCCGGTGGCATCGCCGGCACCGACTACCAGGACGGAGCGCTTAGAAGTAAGCAAGGATGAAGGGGCAAAAGGGAAGAGGACTGAGGACTGAGGGCCGAGGACTGAGTAAAAAAGTGACTGGTGACGAGTGACGGGAAGAAGCTAGTGCTGGGTGCGGAGCGAACACAAGGTGAAAGCTCAAAGGTGAAAGTTAAAAATGAGCTCAAGAAACATTAACGGTGCTGCGTACTGAGCGCTGCGTTTCCTCCCGGAAAATCAGGCACTGATTTCCGGGCGCTTAAGCCGCCACCTTTTCCTTCGACGAGAACGCCCGTTGCAGTTCCTGGCTGGTTGCGCCGGTCGCGAAGAACGCGCGAACGATCAGATCGAGCGACACCGTACGGTCACCCGCCTCGATCTTGGCGATGCGTGACTGGCTCGATCCCATGCGCGCGGCCAGTTCAATCTGCGACAAGCCGCGTTTCTGGCGAGCCTGTTTGACGGCGTTGATCAGGGAGAGCTTCAGTTCCACCAGCTTTGCCTCTTCGTCGTTCAGGTTGAGGAAGTCCCTGGCACTGCCGACCTTCCAGCCGGCGGCCTGCAGTTTCTTGAGTTTTCCGGCATTCATCGCATTGCTCCTGCTGAAATCAAATATGCTGTACTGGCCCCTCCCGATCAATGCCCTGGTCGCATTAGCTGAACGGCTTGGCGCGCGGTCACGATCCGGGTAGTGCGATGCTTCCTCAGGCTTAACAAATGGCCCTTGTCCCCGGTTACGAGAAGCTCGGCTCGCGCCACCTGCGCCACCTGCGCCACCGCCAGCAGGTAATTGTCCTTCGGATCAGGAGAATCGAACACTTCCGGCAGGGTATCGCACATCATCGCTAGTCTTCGAATCAGGTTGACGAGCGTTCCGACATCCGCGCTACGGAGTCGCGCCTTGAGCGGCTCCCGTCTGGATACCTCGCGAAGTTCCGCAAGCTAAAGTTCACAGGAAGCGAGATCGAACCTGCGATCGTGCCACATCTCGTAAAGAACATTCGGTGGTGTGCCACGCATCATCAACGCCGATAGCAGAACATTGGTATCCAGAACGACACGCACCGATGCTTCCTGCGGGCTTTACTTGCGCACGCTTGCATGTCCCTTCGCAATGTTTGTTCGGGCTTTGCGTACCGTACTCACCGCCCGATCGATCATGGCCTCGAGGTCCTTGGCGGGGATGTCCTGATTGCGGTCCTTGATGTTCTGAACAGTCCGGTCGAGCATGCGCCAGCGGACCGCGTCTTCGACAAACTTCGAGATATCTCCTTTTTTCATCCCTTGCGCGCCCAGATAGGTGCGCAACGAAAGATCGGTTTCCTGGGAAACCTTGATAGTCCAGCGAACTGATTCTGTCATACAGCCTCCTAAGCGGATAGACGTCTATCAGTATACTGCCAGGTCCGTTGGAAGATCACAGTGCCGGGGCGGTGGACTGTAAAAGTCGGGCTGGGACTGCGGCACCAGCTCGCCCCCGCCCCTGCACCCCTCAATGTGGATTTGAAATGAAGGTATTGAAGAGAACCTCCCCTGCGCGCAGGGGAGGGAGGGGCGCACTACCGATCCATCTGTTTCTTGCCACTAGTCCAGCGTAATGAAAAGGGATTTGCGGGGCTTTCCGGCGACCGCGCGGCTGATGTGCCCCTGCCCGGTAGTGTCTTCGGCAAGAAGGATGTCGCCGGTGCGAAGGATACGCCTGGTTCCGTCGCCCACTTCGATCTCGACCTCGCCGTCCAGATTCACCACGTACTGCCGCCGCGGCGCGGGGTGAAAGTCGTAGTTGTAATCGCCGGCGTTGTGGCGAAACACCACGCCGGTGGCTTTGTACAGCTCGGAGATGAAACCGACCTTGCCGCCATCCTTCAGCGGGACCTGAATGTCCTCGAAATGGGACTTGTTGTCCGGGCCGGTGTACAGGCGCACAACCCTCATGGTTCCCCCTTTTTGATCCGCCGCAATCTCGTTCGAACGAAGTGTTAGCGCGCTCCAGGCCCCTGCCAGGACGAGCGCCATCACCACACTCCCCAACCAACTCTTCTTTGACGAGTTCATCAAGATTCTCTCCACAAAAATCGAACAAGTAAATCAGTTGCGGGTCCGCGCCTGCTTGTAGTCGTAGTCCTTTCGAACACCACCCGTGCCGTAGAGATCAAGGAGCCGCCTCTGTTTGCCGACGTGCACGTACCGCCGAAGCGCGATATTCACTGCTTCGCGCTTGGTCTTGACGTTGGCAAGCTTCATTGCTTCCTTGACGAGTTCCTCGTCGAGAACGATATTGGTCCTCACCATACACCTCCAGATATTTGACTTGGATTGTGTGGTTCCGGAGGTGTGGTTGGCAAGAGATCGATTGGAGCCTTCACCGATCGGTGGTCGCAGCGTTCACAACACTTTCTTCCGTCTTTCAGAGGCTGCAGGGCTTTCTAAAAAACAGTGACGAGTGACTGGCAAAGGCTAGTGCTGCGTACCCCTCAAGGGGGTATTGAAAAGAATGCTGAGTGCTACGTGATGTGAAACGGCGTGACGGCGCGAATCAACCTATAAGGGATCTATCGACCGACGGCTCGTAAACATCGCAAATATCTTCAGTTTCAGTTGACAAGCCGTTGAAGCGCCTTCGACACGGCGGTCTGGTCGCCTGCAGCGAGTCGTCCCAACGTCTCGATGATCAGGCGATGGTCCAAGGTGAATAATTTCATCCGCACTATCGATTCCACCGGAAGTCCCGCCTCATTCAGACTCTTGATTGACACGTCCAAAGGCCATGGAGTGTGCGTAGCCGACGTGATCATTGCCAGAACGCTGTGGCCCGCAGGAGTATTGAATTCGCTCTCGTTTGAAATGACGAGAGCAGGACGAACCTTCTTTGCCCGTTTGTCGGTGAACGGAAAAGGTACTTTGACGACGTCGAATCCGTTAAAGGTCACGATAGGCCTTGTCGTCCGCCTCAGAGTCCCATTCGGAAAGCGTACCGCTCACCGCTTTCAGGTACTCCACATCCACCGGACGGACTCGCCGCACCACGACCTCGCCCTTCTGTTTGACATCCCAGGCGAGCATGTCCCCCGGCTTTGCGTCGAGGGCTTTGCGAACTTCGGCAGGGATCGTGGTCTGCCCCTTACTCGTGATTTTCGCAACAATCGTCATTTGTAATTTCTGGTAAGTAGTCCTTACCTCCTTACTTTATGGCCAGTGACGCCAAAATACAAGCCAAGCGTGAACAGGGGCTGTTCGTCAGTTCCTGCAGAAGCTTAAAGTCGAGACTGAAGCACAATGACCCGACCTCTGTCATGCGAACAACGAAACCTCTATGAAATTTGAATTCAACGAGTTAGCTGTTAGGCAATGACAATTCCAAGGCAGGGGCGACGGTCAGGGCGTTGCGGACTTGGCCGGCACGACCAGCGCGGTGGGCTTCAGTTTCTCCGGCAACACCCGGCCCATGCGCGCGCGCTTGAGGACGTGGTGGGCGAGCTTGTCCTTTACCAGCAGCAGTTCCTTTTCCTTGGCGTTGCGGTTGACGCCGCGCAC
>CAYNFN010000027.1:0-4384 GCA_964396485.1 uncultured Alcaligenaceae bacterium | reverse complement strand
ACCAGCGCCCGTTCGGCGGACACATGCAGAATTTTGGCGCCGGGCCGGCGGTGCAGCGTTCCTGCTGCGCGGCGGACCGCACCGGCCACGCGATGCTGCACACGTTGTACCAGCGCAACGTGCGCGCTAGCACCTTGTTTCTGGTCGAGTGGATGGCACTGGACCTGATCCGCGACGCCTCCGGACAGGTGCTGGGCGTGACTGCAATGGAAATGGAGACCGGTGAGGTGTCGGTTTTGCATGCGCGCGCAGTGCTGTTCGCCACCGGGGGCGCAGGGCGAATCTATTCCGCCAGTACCAACGCCTTCATCAACACTGGTGACGGATTGGGCATGGCGGCGCGAGCTGGAATTCCGCTCGAAGACATGGAATTCTGGCAGTTCCATCCGACCGGCGTGGCCGGTGTGGGGGTGCTGATCACCGAGGGCGTACGCGGCGAGGGGGGTTACCTGCTGAACAAGAACGGCGAGCGTTTCATGGAGCGCTACGCGCCGAACGCCAAGGACCTTGCGAGCCGCGACGTGGTGGCGCGGGCGATGGCGACCGAGATCAAGGAGGGGCGCGGCTGCGGGCCCGAGGGCGATTACCTTCTGCTCAAGCTCGATCATTTGGGCGTGGAACTGATCGAGAGCAAGCTGCCCGGCATCCGCGAGATCGCCAGGAAATTCGCCAACGTGGATCCGGTCAAGGATCCGATCCCTGTTGTCCCGACCTGTCACTACCAGATGGGCGGGATTCCCGCCAATTACCGCGGTGAGGTGGTGGCGCCGCAGGGCGGGAATCCGGAAGCGGTCGTGCAGGGTTTCTTCGCTGCAGGCGAGTGCGCCTGTGCGTCGGTGCATGGAGCGAACCGGCTTGGCACCAATTCGCTCACCGACCTGCTGGTGTTCGGAAAATCCTCCGGCGACACCATGATCCGTTTCCTGCAACAGAATTCCACACTCAAGGATCTGCCGGCAGATGCGTCCGATAGGACGATGGCGCGGCTGGCGCGCCTGGACAACCAGAAGGACGGCGAGAGCGTGCATGAAGTCGGCGCGGAAATGCGCCGAATCATGCAGGCGCACTGCAGCGTGTTCCGCTTCCCGGATCTGCTGGTGGAGGGTATCAGGAAAATAAAGGAAACCGCATTGCGCGTCGGCCGCACCGGGATCAAGGACAAGAGCAAGGTATTCAACACCGCGCGCGCCGAGGCGCTCGAGCTTGACAACCTGATCGAGGTGGCGGTTGCCACACTGATCTCGGCCGAGGCGCGCAAGGAAAGCCGCGGGGCTCACGATCGTGCCGACCATCCGCAGCGCGACGATGTCAACTGGCTCAAGCACACGCTGTGGTACAAGGACAACAGCCGGCTCGAATACAAACCGGTGCATTTGAAGCCGCTGACCGCGCAGTCGATCGAACCAAAAGTGAGAACATATTGAAAGCGCGAGGGGTTAGGGGAAAGGAGTGAGGGGGACTAAAGCCTACTCCTCACCCCTCACCCCTTACTCCTCACGCACTTCAGACCCAGGCGACATGACCAATGAAATTCAGGATCTACCGCTACGACCCGGACAAGGACGCCAAGCCCTACATGCAGGACTACGACGTCCAGGTGCCGCCGACGGAACCGATGCTGCTCGATGCGCTGATACGCATCAAGTCGATGGACGACAGCCTGTCGTTGCGCCGCTCCTGCCGCGAGGGCGTGTGCGGCTCGGACGCGATGAACATCAACGGCAAGAACGGACTGGCGTGCATTACGCGGCTGGCCGACCTCAAGGAACCGGTCGAGGTTCGCCCACTGCCCGGACTGCCGGTGATCCGCGACCTGATCGTGGACATGTCGCAGTTCTTCAAACAGTACCACTCGGTGAAGCCGTACCTGGTGAACAACGAGCCGCCGCCCGAAAAGGAGAGGTTGCAGTCCCAGACGGAGCGTGCGGAACTCGACGGACTGTACGAGTGCATCCTGTGCGCCTGCTGTTCGACCGCGTGTCCGTCGTTCTGGTGGAACCCGGACAAGTTCGTCGGGCCGGCCGGATTGCTTCAGGCCTACCGCTTTCTTGCCGATTCCCGCGATCGCGCCGCCAGCGAGCGCCTCGACGACCTCGAGGACCCGTACCGCCTGTTCCGATGTCACTCGATCATGAACTGCGTGGACGCCTGTCCGAAGGGGCTCAATCCGACGCGGGCGATCGGCAAGATCAAGGGTCTGATGGTCAAGCGCATTGTCTGAGCGGCGATGGCAGAAATAGATCGGGTCCGCTGGCATTGCCGGCGAGGATTGCTGGAACTGGACGTGGTATTGACCCGGTTTCTGGAACGCCACTTCGAAAGCCTTTCCCTACAGCAGCGTGCTGCTTTCAGCCGCCTGCTGGATTTTCCGGACAACGATCTCTGGGATTTTGTAACCGGAAAACAGCCGCCCCCCGACGCCGTTACGGCCCGCATCATCAGCTTATTTGATTGATCCTTATTGCACTGCATCCCGGTGTCCCCTGCCGTAGAGAAGCTGATAAACTTAAAGCCTTATTACGCAGGGGAAGCGAGCGAGGCCATGGATAAGCAGCGCACCGCAACAATTTCATTCGACGACGGTACCGCTTCCGTCGAGTTCCCGGTTCTTTCCGGCACCGTCGGTCAGGACGTGGTGGACATCCGTGCCTTGCATGGCAAGACCGGCAAGTTCACTTACGATCCCGGGTTTCTCTCCACCGCGAGCTGCCGCTCCGAAATTACCTACATCGATGGCGACGCCGGCGTGCTGCTGTACCGCGGCTATCCGATCGAGCAACTTGCCGAGCAATGCGACTTTCTCGAAGTCTGCTATCTGTTGCTTTTCGGGGAATTGCCAAACAGGCAGCAGCAGCAAGAGTTCAGCACCACGGTTATGCGTCACAGCATGGTGCACGAGCAACTGGCGCGGTTTTATACCGGCTTCCGCCGCGACTCGCATCCGATGGCGGTGCTGGTGGGCGTGGTGGGGGCATTATCGGCGTTCTATCACGACTCGCTCGATCTGAATAACCCGGAGCACCGCAAGATATCGGCTTTCAGGCTGATCGCGAAAATGCCGACCATCGTGGCGATGGCGTACAAGTACTCCGTTGGCCAGCCGTTCATCTATCCGCTGAATTCACTGTCCTACTCGGCCAATTTCTTGCGCATGATGTTCGCCGTGCCGGCCGAGGAATATCAGATCAAGCCGGTACTGGTCAAGGCGTTGGACCGGATCTTCATCCTGCACGCCGATCACGAACAGAACGCCTCGACTTCCACGGTACGCCTGGCCGGTTCCTCGGGCGCCAATCCGTTCGCCTGCATCTCGTCAGGCATTGCCTGCCTGTGGGGCCCGGCGCATGGCGGCGCCAACGAGGCCTGCCTGAACATGCTCGAAGAAATTGGCGATGTGTCGCGCGTCGGCGAGTACATCAAGAAGGCCAAGGACAAGAATTCCGGCTTTCGCCTGATGGGGTTTGGACATCGCGTGTACAAGAATTACGATCCGCGCGCGAAGCTGATGCGGGAAACCTGCCACGAGGTGCTGAGCGAACTGGGGCTGCGCGACGACCGCCTGTTCAAACTGGCGATTGCGCTGGAAAAAATCGCCATCGAGGACGACTATTTCGTCCAGCGCAAGCTCTATCCCAATGTGGATTTCTACTCGGGCATCGTGCAGCGCGCGGTGGGCATCCCCAACAACATGTTTACCTGCATTTTCGCGCTTGCCCGCACCGTCGGCTGGGTGGCGCAGTGGAACGAGATGGTCGGCGACCCGGAGCAGAAGATCGGGCGGCCGCGCCAGCTCTACACCGGCCCGGCCCAGCGTGCCGTGGTCCCTATTGAGAAGCGGTGATTGAGTGATTGAGTGATTAAGTGATTAAGAATCTGATTACTCAATTACTCAATCACTCAATCACCGAATCACTGTCCTGAAAGGTGATCGAAATGATGAAGGAATTCCTCGGCAGCTCTTACCTGTTCGGCGGCAACGCCCCGTTCATCGAGGATTTGTACGAGGCTTACCTGCAGAATCCCGATGCGGTTACGCCGGAATGGCGGCGCTATTTCGACCAGATGCAGCAGTTGCCGGGTGCGCGCGACGTAGCGCACGCGCCGATCGTCGAATCGTTCGTGCAGCGCGCACGGGCCGGGGCGCCCCGCGTGGCGCCCGCAGTGGCCGGGCTCGATCGCAAGCAGGTTTCCGTGGTCCAGCTGGTCGCGGAGTACCGTTTCCGCGGCGTGCTCCTCGCCCAACTCGACCCGCTCAAGCGGCGCGAGCGCCCGCATATCGCCGAGCTGGAACCCGCGTATTACGACCTGACCGAGGCGGACATGGACGCGGTGTTCAACACCGGCTCGCTGATCGGCCCGGAGCAGGCGACGCTGCGCGAGATCA
>CAYNFN010000026.1:0-2141 GCA_964396485.1 uncultured Alcaligenaceae bacterium | reverse complement strand
CGACGGGCAACTCCAGATCGGCCAGCAGCGCCTCGCTTGCCTTGGGCGTGAGGGTCGCAGTACGAACCGGATGCACCGTCCCGCGCAGCACAAAGTTCACCTCGACTTTTACCTCGAGAGGGCCGCGACGCACGAACAGCTTGGTTTCGCCAGCATCGACCGCGGTCGCCGAGTGGGTCTGGAAACCGCGCTTCCTGAGGCGATCGACGGAACTCCGGATCGCCTCATTGATGCTGCCAAGCGCGCCTTCCCGGTCGAGAAGGTGATCGACGAACACCAGATCCAGGTCGACGGACAGCCGGGGCATATCGCGCACGAAAAGATTGATCGCGGTCCCGCCTTTGAGGGCGAAGACGTTGTCTGCGAACACCAGCGGTGCGACCTGGGTAAGCAGCCGCGCAGTGTCGAGATAAATCTGATTCACGGCTTGAGCACCAGCAGACCGTCTTTTGACTTCGAAATCCATGGCCGGTCGCCGCCCTTGGGCAGAGCCGTGGCGTCGAGCTTGCCGGCCCACGGCAGTGACAGTTCGCGTCCGAGTTGCAGACAGAGTCGAACTGTCTTGACACTGGTGCAGCGTTTGAGCAGATCCGTTAACACGTCGGCACGAAAGTTGTACGTGCTTTCGGTGATTTCCCTGGCCTCCTGCAGCGGTTGCCGAACGCCAATCTCGTCCAGAAGTTCGAGCAGCGCCCGTTCCGGTGTCGAAACTTGTGGCGTACCTTCGCGGTTCTCGAAGAGGCCCACGCCAAACATCTGCTCAGGCTTCTCATCGAACAACCGCTTGCGATGATATTCGCCGGTGAAATGCTGAACGAACCAACCGGGAAGTCGCGCAGTCACCCAGCCATAGAGATGCATTGCTGCCTGCTGGGAGACGTACTGGCGCACGCCGTACCATTCCAGAGCCGTCTTGCCTCCGACGTGCAGCCCGGCGATTTGCTGTTGAAGCAACACCAGACTCGGGTTAAGCGACAGCGTCTCTCCGGGCCGGCAATAGACTCCCCGCGCCAGCCGCCTGAGCCAACCCGCGCGGGAATAGTGAACAGCGAGATCGGCAGAGATCCCCATCGCGGCAAGCTGCTTCGAGGTTATCGGGGAGCCCGCAGGCAGACGGGTGTAGAGGGTGTTTAGTTTGCCTTGAGAAGTCGTAGTCACGCTACGATTATAGGTATTATTCTAATAAACATAAAGATCGATTTATTGATTTGAGCGTATGTGTCGTAGTTTAGCTACGATAATACTTTTTTTTCCAATAGATACAGTAATCTGCATGACAATGGGTATTACCCCCGGTCACCCCCCAATGCCCCGTCGCGACAGGTCAGCCCGGCGCCTGCGACAGGTACTCCTGAAGCCGCTCGACCGGATACTTGTAGTCAATGGCACCGAAGGGAATGCGGTTCAACCGGTGGTGCAGTTGAGCAAGGTCAACGTTCGCCAGGCCGCCATCGTCTTCCACGTGCCATCTGATCTGAAACCGCATGTCGTTCATCGAGCCGAGCACGCTGCGGTTGCTGGAACGGGTAAAGCGGATCACGCGGCAAGCCTCCAGCATCCGCTCGATCTGCGTTTGGGGAAATTCGTCCCACACGAGCGCCTTGAACAGGCGCTGGCCAAAGACCTCGTCGAGATGCTCGAACTCTGGCTTCTTCAGCCCCGGCACGAATACGGAGTACAAAGTCGCGTCGTGCGTGAACAGCACGCACTTGCGACGATCGAAACGCAACACATTGGCGTGCCAGCTCTCGCCGGAGGCGGACGGATCAATCAGGCGATCCGGGATTTCCGCCAGCAGCTTCTGCGTGCAATGAATCAACATCAGACTAACTTGGTCGCAGTTCGGGTTTCAGTTCAGGACTGCAAGAAACAAGCCCTGACCCCTTGGTTTCTTGCTACCCGTGGGTCAAGTATCGGTCAAGTCATGGGTCAAGCAGCTTTCAGCGTTGGCGCCGGGCTGCGGCCCCGTGCAATCCCGGTTCTTTTCCTCTGCCCTCTGCCATTTCACCTCGGCCCTCAGCACTCGAACCTCGGCCCTGCCTTCGACACTAGCCGTCTATATACGCGACCGCTTCGATTTCCACTTTCAGCCGTGGATCGACCAGCGCACTCACTTCCACTAATGTGGAGGCCGGCCGATT
>CAYNFN010000025.1:0-2610 GCA_964396485.1 uncultured Alcaligenaceae bacterium | reverse complement strand
AAACTCGTAGAACCGAGTGGGCCGAGTCGCCCACGTCGGCCGACTCGGCCCAGCGTCCGGATCGCACCGAAATCGCGGCAGCCATGGCATCCGTCGCAGACGGGTGCAAGTGGCGAAGTGCGTACGTGCGATTGAGCAGCTCGTGACACGATGCGATCCCGCGGTGCGGCGCGCAGCGCCAGCAGACGGCCAAGAGCGGCCCTAGGGGAAACCCGAAGGCGGCTTGGGGTTTCCCCTAGGGCTCCCATGAGCAGCACCTAGCGCCAGAACCGCACACTACCCATAGCTGGTTCTGCGACGCTCGCGCTGCGCGGACCGGTCTTGAATTTCTATTGACGCGCCTTGCAAGGATTTGGTACGGGGAAGCGCACTAGCAGCCTGTCGGACTTGAGGTGTGCAATTTGGCCACGGAGAGTTCCACCCGGTGAAAATTGTCGGCAATCAGCAGCAGCGGGCCAGTAGCGGCTCAAATCGATCTCGAGGGCAGGGATGTGATGCGGCGGAGCGCGCGTGGGGACTCGTTTCTGCCCTCAGATGGCGAGCTGCAGCCGATGCAGCCGCTTCAGGTCCAGCCGATGCACACCAGCGCCCACTCGTGCTGCACCGATTGCAGACCCCGCAGCAGGAACTGACGGAACCCGAGCACCGATTTGATGATCCCGAAGGTCGGCTCCACGGTGCACTTGCGGGTCGCGTATACCTCGCGCCCTTCAGGGGTGCGCAGCCGATGCTTCATGCGATCGACTGCGCTGGCGTCTTCTGCCAGCGGCAATGGTGCGCGCAGCCGCTCAGTCAGCGGTGGGTAGTGTGCGTCGCGACCGGCCGCGAGGTAGGGCTCCACTTGGTGTTCGTGACACGTCGCAACGTTGTCCGCACTGAAGTAACCGTTGTCGGTGATCAACGCCTCGGCCGTGCCGATCACGGCAGCCACCGCATCGAGATTGGCGAGCGCCGGCTCCACTTCCTGCTTGTCGTTCGGATGCTGGCTGACGTGCTGCGCCACGATCAACATGCTGGTCACGTCTACGGCGGCCTGCGCATTGTACGCCTGCTCGAACCCACCACCCGATGTTGGCATGATCCGCGAGTCCGCGTCGGTCAGATTGATCTGATCCTTCGGCCGCGGTCCGGGTTGCGGCTCCGCGGGCGGTGCCCCTCCTGGCTTGCGCCCCGTGCTCTCTTCCTGCGCCTTTCTCTCCGCCATCTTTTGCTCGTACGCCGCCTGCTCCCGTGCATACCGCTCGGCCGCCCGGGCCGCGATCGCCGCCTTCGCTTGTGCGATCGCGGCCAGGCGTTCTTCGCGCCGCTGCAGTTCTTCGGGCACACTCATGCCGTCGGGGGTCTCGGCCTGATCGGCTGCTTCCGCCAGGCGCAGCAACTGCTCCACCTCGGCCTGCAGTTGCGCTTCGATCTTGCACGCATGCTCCCAGCTCAGCGCGCTGTGCTTGGAGGCGTTGGCATGGACCTTCGTGCCGTCCAGGCTCACGTTGCCCAGCTTCAACACCCCCATCTGCCGCGCTACGCCCAGAATCTGCACGAACAACGCTTTCACCTCTTTGCGCAAGCGCTTGCGAAAGTCCGCAATCGTATCGTGGTCCGGATGCTGGTTGGCCGCCACGTAGCGCATCGCCACCGAGTCAAAGGTCGCGCGCTCCAGCTTGCGGCTCGAGAAGACCCCCGTCGCGCATCCGTAGAACAGCAATGCTACCATCATCGCCGGGTGAAACGCGTCCGATCCGCGGCCGCGGTACCCCCGGGTCAGTTCGCTGAGATCCAACTGCTCCACGATCTCGACGACAAACCGCGCCAGATGGTCTCCCGGCAACCACTCCTGCACCGACGGGGGCAACAGGTACGCCGTGTCGCGGTCCACGCTCACAAACCGTCCGCTCATCCTCTCCTCCACCTCCACTCGAACCGCTTCGTGCCAGCGCCTCCTATCACAATTTCACGATTCGGACAGGATGAAAGTCCGACAGGCTGCTAGCGGCTGCGGTATTGAAAAAGTTCATGTTCAGCGGATGAAACCCGCCGAGGTCAATCTGTCGAGCTACAAGACGGTCGCTGTGGCCGGCATCGCCGGGCCGGGCGGACTGGGCTTCGGTGACGAGCTCACGCAAGCCATTTTCGACTCCGGCCGCTTTCAGGTCGTCGACCGCCAGAACCTCCAGCGGGTCCTGGGCGAGCAGGGGCTGGGCGCGACCGGGCTCGTGGACCCGGCGTCCGCCGCCCAGGTGGGAAAGCTGACGGGAAGTCAGGCCATCATTGTCGGTCAGGTAACGCGGCGCGACTACAAGGAGAACACAATTCGATCAGATGCCCTCTGTTACAGGAACAATCAGGAGTACGCCTGCACCAACTTCCAAACGACCGGCACGTGGGCCCTCAACGTGGCCCTCAAAGTGATCGACACCGCCACCGGCCAGATCGTCGCTACCAAGGCACTAAGCGGCGGCGACCAGAAGTCCGCGCAGAACACAGACGTCCTACCGATTTTAGACTGGGATCGTGACAGCGTCTTTGAGGGCATTCAGCGGAAGGAGATTAGCGAGTTCATGCGGGTGATTGCACCCTTTAGCGTGACCACCGACGTGAAACTCTTCACGACGA
>CAYNFN010000024.1:0-2069 GCA_964396485.1 uncultured Alcaligenaceae bacterium | reverse complement strand
AAGTCGAGACAAGACGCCTCCGCCTCAGTAGTCCTGACCGAGAACGGGACGATGCCCAGCAACGGCGCGTCGAGCCGTTTGCACAGTGTCTGCACATTCTGCTCGACAGCAGGCGCGGTCGCATCGAGCCGGTTCGCCACCCATCCGGCAAGATGTAACCCCCGGCGCTGCACCGCCTCGGCGGTAAGCAGCGCGTGATTCAGGCAACCCAGGCGCATGCCCACCACCAGCAGCACCGGTAGCTCCAACAATCGCGCCAGGTCGCCGAAGTCCTCGCGTTCATTGAGCGGAACCAGAAGACCTCCGGCGCCCTCCACTACCACCCGGTCGGCGCGAGCCGCAAGCGCAACGTAAGCATCGCGGATCCGCTGCAAGGAGATGGTTTCGCCGGCAAGTTCGGCGGCGAGATGCGGCGCGATCGCGGGTTCGAAGCGGTAGGGATTGATCAATTCGACCGGCGCTGCCACAGTCGATACCGCCGTGAGCGCCGTCACATCTTCGTTGACCAGAGCACCGTCAGCCCGCTCGCAACCGGCTGCGACCGGTTTCATTCCCACCGCGCGCAGACCCCGCCTGGCGAATGCCCGCAACAGCGCGGTCGCGATACGCGTCTTGCCCACGCCGGTGTCGGTGCCGGTCACGAAATAGCCGTGGCCGGCCGGCCGCGGCAATGTTGAATGTTGAATGTTGAGTGTTGAATTCATCAGCCGGATTAGGGTCTCAACTCAAAACTCATCACTCAAAACTTAACACTCAAAACTCACCGGCTTTCCCGCCGCGGTAAATGAACCTTCACCGGTTTCACGCCGGCGGGAAGACGGTGGGCCACCGGCTTCCACGCATGCCCGTACACAACTTCAAAGGTCGCCGGCAGCCGGCCATCTTGCCGCTGCTCCTCGTAACGCCGCCTCAGGTCGTCGAGCGCGCCCCGGCCCGTGAGCCCGCGGCTGCGTCCCGTCGCGACATTGTGCGCGCCGATCGCCTTCAGCTCGCGCATAAGCGTCTCCACGTCGGCATAGGTTAGCGTGACCTGTTCCATGTCCATCACCGGATCGGCAAATCCGGCCTGCACCAGAATGTCGCCGATGTCGTGCATGTCGTGAAAACGGTTGACGTGCACGCCACCCGCGTCGCCGGCAAAGGCCTGGCGCAGTTCCTTGAGAGTGTCGGGGCCGAAGGTGGTGAAGCTCAGCAGTCCGCCGGGCTGAAGGACGCGCTGGCACTCCGAGAATACCCGCGGCAGGTCGTTCGCCCACTGGAACGCGAGGTTCGACCAGAACATCCCGACAGCTCCGGCGCGGATGGGCAACTGCTCGTTATCGCCACAGACGAATAATTCGCGCCGCCGGCCTATCCACTTTTTCCAGCGCGGCAGGCGCGCACGCGCGGTTTGCAGCATCGCCGGCGCAATATCGAATTCGACCACCGTTGCGCCCGGATAACGTCGTGCCAGCGACTGTGCCGCGAATCCGGTACCGCTGCCGGCATCGAGAATTACAGCGGGAGCAGTTTTCACCAGATCGAGACGCTCCAGCGCCCGCCCGCAGATTTCCCGCTGCAACACCGCCGCCCGGTCGTAGGTCGACGCGGCGCGCTCGAAAGAACGCCGCAACTGACGCTTGTCCAGAGTGAAAGCGGAGCTCATGGCGATGCCTGCTCCGCCCGCCTCAATGCATCCACCAGGCGCTCGACGTCTTCCTCGGTGTGAGCGGCAGACAGGGAGATGCGCAGCCGCGCCGTGCCCGCGGGTACAGTCGGCGGCCGGATCGCCGGAACCAGAATGCCTTCTCGCGCCAACGCCTCACTTGCCGCCACCGCTTCGCGATTGCCGCCGATGATCAGCGGCTGGATCGGCGTCTGCGAGCGCGCCAGTTGCCAGCGCCGCGGTCGCAGGTCGCGGGCGATTTTTTTTGCCAGCGCGTCGAGGCGTTGGCGCCGCCAGGATTCCGCTTCGATCAACTCCAGACTTTTCATGAGCGCCCAGGCCAGCGCCGGCGGGCTGGCCGTCGTGTAGATGTAACTTCGAGAGCGCTGGTTCAGCATCTCGATCAATTCCACACCCCCCGCCA
>CAYNFN010000023.1:0-11684 GCA_964396485.1 uncultured Alcaligenaceae bacterium | reverse complement strand
GCTGTGGAGCAAATGCGAGGTTTGCGAGACGGTGCTCTATCGAGCCGATCTGGACAAGAACCTCAACGTTTGTCCCAAGTGCGGCCACCACAACCGACTCACCGCCCGCGAACGCATCGACCTCACGCTCGACCCGGAAGGCCAGTTCGAAATCGGCGCGGAGGTCGGGCCCATCGACTTCCTCAAGTTCGTGGATAGCAAACGCTATAGCGAACGACTCGAGCAGGCGAAGGCCGAAACCCAAGAGGATGACGCCTTAGTGGTGGTACAAGGCTCGATCAAGAACGTGCCGCTGGTGGTCGCGGCCTTCGAGTTCCGATTCCTGGGCGGCTCGATGGGCTCAGTGGTGGGCGAGCGCTTCGTGCGCGGTGTGCAGAGCTGTTGCGAACAGAATCTACCCTTCGTCTGCTTTTCCGCGAGCGGTGGTGCGCGCATGCAGGAAGGTCTGATGTCGCTGATGCAGATGGCCAAGACCACCGCCGCGCTCACCCAGCTTTCCAGGGCGAGATTGCCGTTCATCTCGGTGCTGACCGATCCGACCATGGGCGGCGTATCGGCAAGCTTCGCCATGATCGGCGATGTTGTGATCGCCGAGCCCGGAGCGTTGATCGGTTTCGCCGGACCGCGGGTGATCGAACAGACCGTGCGCCAGACTTTGCCGGAGGGCTTTCAGCGCGCCGAGTTCCTGCTCGAGCATGGCGCCATCGACATGATCGTCGATCGCCGGCAGATACGCGACAAGCTTGCCAGCCTGATCACGCTGCTGATGCGCGCTCCCGCTGCCTGAACTTTTTCCTTAAGGGCTTTCACCGCAGAGGCGCGGAGGCGCAGAGGGAACGCGGAGGATAGCCAGGAAAAGCCGTTATACGAGCGAACCGCAATCGCGACAATTCAACAGTACTGGTTTTCGTGTCAGCTATCGTGTTTCTCTGCGTGCTTTTCTCTGCGTCTCTGCGCCTCTGCGGTTAGGAGTTGTTTTGCAGAAAGAATCCGTTGTCCGTTAATCGCGCCACAGCGCCGCAGTCGCTCTCCGACTGGCTTTCTTATCTCGATCGCATCCACCCCTCCGCCATCGACATGGGACTGGATCGCGTTGCCCGCGTGCGCGATCGTCTCGGTCTGATCCCCGCTTTCCCGATCATTGCAGTGGCCGGCACCAACGGCAAGGGCTCGGTGTGCGCGATGTTGGAGAGCATTCTTTCCAGCGCCGGTTACAAGGTCGGCGTCTACACCTCGCCGCACCTGCTGCGTTACAACGAGCGGGTGCGGGTGCGGGGGCAGGAAGCGGCGGATGAGTCACTGGTGCATGCGTTTACGCGCATCGAGCAGGCGCGCGGCGAGGTTTCACTCACTTACTTCGAGTTCGGCACGCTGGCGGCGATGGACGCCTTCATCCGCGAGCGGCTGGATCTTGCCATCCTCGAAGTCGGCCTGGGCGGAAAGCTGGACGCGGTGAACGCATTCGATTCCGATTGTGCGGTGGTGACCAGCGTGGATTTCGACCATATGGAATTCCTCGGTAACAACCGGAACAGCATCGGAGCCGAGAAGGCCGGGATTTTCCGTGCCGGCCGGCCAGCGATTTGCGGCGAGGGGGATGCGCCCGCCGGGCTGCTCGGGCGCGCGGAGGAAATTGGCGCAAAGCTGCATCTGATCGGGCGCGACTATGGTTTCCATGCCGATCCGAATCAATGGCAGTTCTGGAGTGCGCTGGGCAAACGTTCGGCGCTGCCGTACCCCGCGCTGCGCGGCGCTTGTCAGCTTGGCAACGCCGCCACCGCTTTGTGCGCGTTGGAGCAACTGAAGGACCGGTTGCCGGTGGACATGGGTGCAATCCGGCGCGGGCTGCTGGACGTGCAGTTGCCGGGCCGCTTTCAGGTATTGCCCGGCCGGCCCATGGTGATCCTCGATGTCGGCCATAACCCGCACGCTGCCCGTGCCCTGGCCTCAAGTCTGCGCCGGCTGCCTGGCGGCGGCAGGACGACTGCGGTGTTCGCGATGCTCAGGGACAAGGACATCGAAGGCGTGGCGGCAGCGATGCGGGACGACGTGAACGAGTGGCTTGTCGCCGGCCTTTCCGGTCCTCGCGGTGCCGACGCCGAACGAATCGCGCAGGCTCTGTCAGCGGCGCGGGTCGGCGTGCCGGTGGCAAAGTTCGACACCCCGGTGCACGCCTATCAACATGCGATCAGATCGGCTGGCCAAAATGATAAAATTTTGGTGTTTGGCTCCTTTTACACGGTGGGTGCGGTGCTGGCAGCGCGCAGGTGAATCCGGCGCCGATTCACGACGATATGGCGAAAGCGATTAGCGACGAAGAACTGCAACTGAAGAAACGGGCGCGGCGGCGGCTGGTGGGGGCTATAGCACTGGTGCTCCTGGTCGTCGTGTTTCTGCCGATGCTCCTCGACAGCGAGCCGAAGCCGCTGAACCAGGACATCGCCATCACCATTCCGCCGCTGCCCAGCCCTGATTCGTCGCCCCAGCCCGCAACCGCCGCGCCGGCGGGCGTTGCTCCTTCGAGCCCCGTCATGCCCCCCGCGAAGACCGAGACTGCGCCGCCGGTCCGGCCTGCGCCTGCGCCGGTTGCGGTGCCGAAGGCCGAGACGCCCAAGCCCGAACCCAGGCCGGCGCCGGTGCAGCCAGCCAGGACCAGCGAGGATTTCGTAGTGCAACTCGGCGCATTTTCCAATGCCGCCAACGCCCGGGCGCTGCAGCGCAAGCTGCAGGAAAACAAGTTCAAGGCCTACACCGAGGTCATCAAGAGTTCCGTCGGCGAAAGGACGCGCGTGCGCGTCGGCCCCTACGACTCGCGCGAAGCGGCCGAAAAGGCGCGCCAGCGCATGCGCGCTCTGAAGCTGGTGATTGGCGATGCCACCGTGGTACGGCAGGGTGACTGAGCCCGCAGACCGGGGATTATGCGAAAGCCGCCCTTGAATCCCCGTCCCGCAATGACCATCTACCCGGTTCACCGGGGCGTGAACCGCTCCCGATGACGGTTTTCGACTTCATCGTCATCGCGATCGTGGCGGTATCGGTGGGGATAAGCATCTGGCGCGGAATGGTGCGTGAAGTGCTGGCGCTGGCTTCGTGGATTGGGGCATTCTGGATTGCCAAGGAATTGGCCGGGTTTACCGCGACCTGGCTGCCGGATTCGGTGACCAATCCCGGGTTGAGGCTGATGTTCGGTTTCATCGCGGTCATGCTTGCCAGCCTGCTGGTGTTCAGCCTCACCAGCATGCTGATCGTGCACCTGGTTAAAGTCGCGGGCCTTACCGCTTCGGACCGGATGCTGGGTGCGGCGTTCGGACTGTTGCGCGGCTTGTTGGTCGCGGTGACCGTCGTGCTGCTCGGCGGGATGACTTCGGCGCCGCGCGAGCCTTACTGGCGCGATGCATTGTTGTCGGCGCCGCTGGAGGCGGCGGCACTGTGGGTAAAGCCCTGGCTGCCGCGCGACGTGGCCCGCAGGGTCAGCTTCGAATGAGCGGATTAGACTATACTTGCGCCTGCATTGTGCCGGATGCCGGGCCGGTGCCAGTGGGTGTGGAGGCCTGAACCATGTGTGGAATTCTGGGCGTTGTAGCCAAATCGCCGGTGAACCAGCTGCTCTATGACGGGCTGCAGGTGCTGCAGCACAGGGGTCAGGACGCCGCCGGAATTGTCACCGCCGAAGGCAGCAAGTTCCAGATGCACAAGGGCGGCGGGTTGGTCCGGGACGTGTTCCGCACCCGCGACATGCGCCACCTGGTCGGCAACATCGGCATCGCCCATTGCCGTTATCCCACCGCCGGATCCGCCTTCTCCTTCGCCGAAGCCCAGCCGCTGTACGTGAATTCCCCGTTCGGCATCGTGCTCGCCCACAACGGCAATCTCACCAACACCGAACAACTCAAGCGCGATCTGTTCCGCCAGGACCTGCGCCACGTCAACACCAATTCCGACTCGGAAGTGCTGCTTAACGTGCTCGCACACGAGCTGCAGGAGGCCGCCAACGGCTACCAGCTCGATCCGCCGACCATCTTCCAGGCGGTGTCCGGCGTGCACCGCCGCTGTCGCGGCGCTTACGCAGTGGTGGCAATGATCGCCGGTTATGGGCTGCTGGCGTTCCGCGATCCTTACGGCATCCGCCCGCTGGTGGTGGGCGTGGCAAAAACGGAAAAAGGCGCGGAATACCTGGTGGCCTCGGAGAGCGTGGCGCTCGATACTCTGGGTTTCGAGCGGGTGCGCGACGTGGCACCCGGCGAGGCGATATTCATCGATTACGACGGCAACTTCTACGGCCGCCAGTGCGCCGCGAATCCGCAGCACAGTCCCTGCATTTTCGAGTTCGTGTACCTGGCCCGCCCCGACTCGGTGATCGACGGCATTTCGGTGTACGAGACGCGCATGCGCATGGGCGCAAGCCTGGCCGAGAAGATCAAGCGCGAGTACCGCGACCTGGACATCGACGTGGTGATTCCGATCCCGGATTCCAGCCGCCCCTCGGCGATGGAACTTGCCGAGCATCTCGGGCTGCCTTACCGGGAAGGGTTCATCAAGAACCGCTACATCGGCCGCACCTTCATCATGCCGGGCCAGGAAGTGCGCAAGAAATCGGTGCGCCAGAAACTGAACGCCATCGGCATGGAATTCAAGGGCAAGAATGTGATGCTGGTGGACGATTCGATCGTGCGCGGCACCACCAGCCGGGAGATCGTGCAGATGGCGCGCGACGCCGGCGCTCGCAAGGTCTATTTCGCGTCCGCGGCTCCGCCGGTGCGCTATCCCAACGTGTACGGTATCGACATGCCCACCTCGCGCGAGCTCATCGCGACCGGCCGCACCGGCGACGAGATTGCCCGCGAGATTGGTGCCGACCGCCTGATCTATCAGGACCTGGAAGCCCTGATCGACGACGTGCGCTCGGTCAATCCGAAAATCGAGCATTTCGAGACCTCGTGCTTCAACGGCATCTATGTCACCGGCGACATCACGCCGGAGTACCTTGCTGACGTCGAGGCGCAGCGCAACGACGGCGAGTTGTCGCGCCGCGAGGCCAACGTCACCCAACTGGACCTGAACCTGGCGACTGCCGAATAGACCTCTAGGGAAGCTCTGATCAAGTTCCGCGACGCGCGTTGCGCCAGGTGCGGATGACTGCTAGGCGTCGCTCCGCAGGTGCGGCTGAAGCCCCAACAAGGAGCGTAACAACGCAGGCGCCGCACCTGGCACAACCCAATAACATTTCGACTCTTTCGAGGGACCGGGCGATTTGGGCCGATGCCTGCGTCGGCTCCTCCTTATGTAGGCCGGCTACACGGCGTCCTCGCCGTCTTGCCCTCGACCCGAATCGCCTCGGTCGCGCATGTGGAACCTGGTCAGAGCTTCCCTAGTCCATGCTCCGGCGCCGGCGGTTGACAGCCCCGGGCGCCTGGAGTAGCGTGTGATTTCGCGCCGATTTGACGAACAGCTTGCGGGCGCGTAACAAATACTGCTAAAGCGTGCGTCGGATTCCGGACCCGCTTAGCGAAAGCTCAAGCGGGTTTTTTTTCGGCTGCCGCGAATGCGGCGCGTAACACGAACGGGACAATGCAATGAGGTGGGACGAACTGGAACTGGAAACGCTGGCGGTGCGCGCAGGCATACACCGCAGCCAGTTCAACGAACATTCGGAAGCGCTGTATCTGACATCGAGCTTCGTCTTCAAGGACGCAGCCGAGGCGGCGGCGCGTTTTTCCGGCGCGGATCCGGGAATGGTGTACTCGCGCTACACCAATCCCACGGTGAGCGCATTGCAGGAGCGCCTCGCCGCGCTGGAGGGGGCGGAATGCTGCATAGCCACGGCATCCGGCATGTCGGCGATCCTCGGCTGCGTGATGGCGCTGATGAAAACCGGCACCCATATCGTCTCATCGCGCAGCATTTTCGGCGCGACCGTGCAGTTGTTCGGCAACGTAATGCAGCGCTTCGGCGTCGACACCACGTTCGTGCCGGCGACCGACGTAGCCGCATGGGAACAGGCGATGCGGCCGAACACGCGGTTGCTGTTCCTTGAAACGCCCTCCAATCCGCTGACCGAGATTTCCGATGTGGCGGCATTGGCGGATGTGGCGCACCGGCATGGCGCGCTGCTGGTGGTGGACAACTGCTTCTGCAGCCCGGTGCTGCAGCGGCCGCTCGAACTCGGCGCCGACATTGTCATGCATTCCGCGACCAAGTATCTGGACGGCCAGGGCCGGGTAATTGGCGGCGCGGTGCTGGGCAAGCGCGAGCTGATTCTCGACAGCATGACCGCTTTCCTGCGCAGTTGCGGCCCGACGCTGTCGCCGTTCAATGCCTGGGTGATCCTGAAAGGTCTGGAGACGCTGGGCCTGCGCATGCAGGCGCACTCCAAGGGGGCACTGGAGCTGGCACAGTGGCTGGAGCAGCACCCAAAAGTGGAACGCGTCTATTACCCGGGACTGGCTTCGCATCCTCAGCATGCCCTGGCGATGCGCCAGCAGAAGAGTGGCGGCGGGATCGTCTCTTTTGACGTGAAGGGCGGGCGTGAAGCGGCGTGGGAGGTGGTGGATTCGACCCAGTTGATTTCCATCACCGCGAACCTCGGCGATACCAAGACCACAATCACCCATCCGGCCAGCACCACGCACGGGCGCATTGCGCCGGAGGCGCGCACGGAGGCGGGAATTGGCGAGGGCTTGTTGCGCATCGCGGTGGGCCTGGAAGCCGTCTCGGACATCAAGGCCGACCTGGCGCGCGGTCTGTCGAAGTTGTGGCTTCCCTAAATCGGTACGGCGCGGCAACCGGCCGCATCGCAAAGCAGGTACGACCCCTGCTCGTACCAGTCGGCCAGCACCCAGCGTTCGCAGCGGCGGCCATCCACGACGTGCTCGTGCCGCGCCGGCCTGTGGGTGTGGCCGTGGATCAGCCGCGGGTAGGCGTGGCTCCTCAGCACTTCTTCGACCGTTGCCGGCGCCACGTCCATGATCGCAACGTCCTTCACCCGCTTGGCCTGCTCGCTCTGGCCGCGAACGTCTTGCGCCATGCGCACGCGTTCGGCCAGCGGCTTGGCGAGGAAGGCCTCCTGCCATGCAGCGTTGCGCACCATGGCGCGGAATTTCTGGTATTCCGCGTCGTCGCCGCACAGCGTGTCCCCGTGCATCAGCAGGGTGGCCGGACCGTACAGGTTGATCAAGGTCGGGTCGGTCAGCAGTTGCATGCCGCTATCGCGCAAGAACCGGCTGCCGATCAGGAAGTCGCGATTTCCGTGCATGAAACTCAGGCGCACGCCGCGACCGGCGAGGGCGCGGAATGCGGCCGCGACCTCCCGGTTGAAAGGCTGATCGAGTGCGTCGTCGCCGATCCAGTACTCGAACAAGTCGCCGAGCACGTACAAGGCCTCGGCCGCAGGTGCGGTGTTGCGCAGAAAGCGCATCAGCCCCTCGGTCGCCGCCGGCCGGTCGGGCGACAGATGCAGGTCGGAGATGAAGAGAGAGAAAGACATTCAGGGTTGAGGATTGGGGATTGGGGATTGGGATCGAGGAGCTCTAGACCTGCCCCAATCCCCAATCCTCAATCCCGTTTTAAACGACTTCGGCTTTCTTGATGACGACGTCTTCTTGCGGGACGTCCTGGTGCATTCCGCTGGTGCCGGTGGCCACACCTTTAATTTTGTCGACTGCTTCGCGACCCTCGACCACGCGCCCGAACACGCAGTAGCCGTAGGCATCCGTGGTGGCGGCCCGGAAGTTGAGGAAATCGTTGTCGGCGATGTTGATGAAGAATTGCGCGGCGGCCGAATGCGGATTGGGCGTGCGCGCCATGGCAACGGTGTAGGCCTCGTTCTTGAGCCCGTTCTCGGCCTCGTTCCTGATCGCTGCCCGCGTGGTCTTCTGCTTCATGCCGGATTCGAATCCACCACCCTGGACCATGAAGCCGTTGATCACGCGATGGAAGACGGTGTTATCGTAAAAACCGTCGCTGACGTACTGCAGGAAGTTTTCCACGCTTCCGGGCGCCTTTGCGGCATCGAGCTCGAGGACGATGTCGCCCAGCGAAGTTTGCAGTTTCACGCGGCTCATTTCGCCTCCACCAACCTGACGTCCTGAATCACCACTTCCTGCTGCGGCACATCCTGGGGAAACGGGCCGCCCGGACCGGTCGCAAGCCGGGCGATCTTGTTGACCACGTCCATTCCCTTCACCACTTTTCCGAAAACTGCATAGCCGTATCCGCTCGCGGTCGGAGCGGTATGGTTCAGGAACGCATTGTCAGCGACGTTGATGAAGAACTGCGCGGTCGCGGAGTGTGGATTCCGTGTTCGCGCCATCGCGATCGTCCCGGTCCCGTTTTTCAGCCCGTTGGCCGCCTCGTTCTGGACCGGATCGCGGGTGGCCTTCTGGGTGAAGTCCTGCGAGAAGCCGCCGCCCTGGATCATGAATCCGGGGATAACCCGATGGAATACCGTGCCCTTGTAGAAATCGCTTTGCACGTACTCGAGGAAGTTTTTCACCGTTTGCGGTGCCTTGTCGGGATAAAGCTCGACGGTGATGGTGCCGAGATTGGTCTTCAGCTCCACCTGCGGATTGGCGGCGATGGCGATCGTGCTGCTTAACAAAAGAGCGCAGATGGCGCCCAATAACTTCTTCATTCGATTTCCTTGTGGTTTTGATTTGATTTTCGATCAGTCCTCAGTTCTCGGCCCTGCTTTTACGCCGCCCCTTCGTATACGATCCGCCACCTGTCGCCTTCCTTGATACAGAAGTGGCGTTTCTTCATCCGGTTGGAGAGATTGCTGCCAGGCATACGATGCGCCAACCGCGCCGCTCAAACCTGCCTGATGTCGGCGTGACAGGACACTTAGTTCATCCTTTCCTGGACGATCAGCCAGCGGTCGTTGTTCTTCGTGAGCGTCAGCGTCTTGGCCCCGGAGGTGTTCACCGTGTCGGACTTGTAGCCTTGGCGAAAGCTCACGATGGCCCGGCCATTCGCATCTAAAGAGACTTTCGGCGAGCCCACCGTGACTTCGATCGATTTCGGCTTGGTGATGCGATCGCGCCGGGTGGCTTCCCAGGCCGTGCGCGGCTCGCCGCCGGGCACCTGGAAGCCGGGCGCGTAGTGCGCGAGGTACGCATCCGCGTCCTTCGCCGACCAGGCCTTGGCCCAGCCCATCACCGCAGCCAGCACCGCCTCGGTTTCCGCCTTGCTCGCTGCAGGCGGCTTCGGTGGCGGCTGTTTCTTGTCCTTTGGGGCGGGTGTTGCCGCGGCCGCGATCGTGGTGTCGGTTACGCCCGACTGCAAAGTCCCCTTGCCCGGCACCACGCTGCCGGAGAACAGATCCTTGACCATCGCCAGCTTGGTTTGCGTGGCGGCGTTGCCGCGGTCCAGCTGCAACGCCTTGTCGTAGGCTTCGCTCGCCATCTTGGCGTACACGTCGCCGAGGTTCTCGTGCGCGATGGCGTAACTCGGATGCGTACGGATCGCCATCTCGAGCGATTTGCGCGCCTTGTCGTACTGCCCCTGAGAGGCATACAGGACTGCAACATTGTTGTAGGGTTCGGGTAACTCCGGGTAATCGTCGGTCAGGGCCGTAAACACCGTGATCGCGTCGTTCGGTTTGTTCTGCTCGGTGAGGATCACTCCCTTGAGGAAGCGTGCGCGCGCGTCGCGTGGATTGGCGGCGATCGCGGCTTCAATCTTTTCCAGCGCGGCCGCATGGTTGTCCTGCTTGAACAAACGGCTGGCATCGTCGTAATTGTCTGCGACCGCCAACCTGCACTGCAGTGCAAGTGCAAGTAGTGCGGCGCCCAGCGCTGCGGTTTGCAATCGGCCCATGTGCTAAACTTTACCTCAATAAGAAACGGTAGGTTATTGTAAATAATAGTAGATTCTATCAACAGGGCGCCCTGTTCGACAATCCGAGAGCGACCACTCCTGCCGGCCCCGTTTGGCGGCGCCGTGCACCCGACCCAGATTGATTCCCGATGCTGAAGATTTATAACTCGCTCACTCGCGCCAAGGAGACTTTTACCCCGATATTCGCCGGAAAGGTGGGAATGTACGTGTGCGGGATGACCGTGTACGACTATTGCCACCTTGGCCACGCGCGGGTGATGGTGGTGTTCGACGTGGTCAAGCGCTGGCTGGTCGCCGGCGGCTTCGACACCACTTACGTGCGCAACATCACCGACATCGACGACAGGATCATCAAACGCGCCGCCGAGAACAACGAATCCATCGAGAAGTTGACCGCGCGTTTCATCGAGGCGATGAACGAGGACACGGCTGCGCTCGGCGTGCAGAAACCCGATATCGAACCGCGCGCGACCGCCAACGTTCCGCAGATGGTCACGCTTATCGCCGCGCTGATCGACAAGGGCCTGGCCTACCCGGCACAGAATGGCGACGTGTATTACTCGGTGCACGGATTTCCCGGCTACGGAAAGCTGTCCGGCAAAACGCTGGACGAACTGCGCGCCGGCGAGCGCGTGCAAGTCGATGCCAACAAGCGCGATCCTCTCGACTTCGTGCTGTGGAAATCGGCGAAGCCGGGCGAGCCGACCTGGGATTCGCCATGGGGCAAGGGGCGGCCCGGATGGCACATCGAGTGCTCGGCGATGAGCGAACGCTACCTGGGCAGCCACTTCGACATCCACGGCGGCGGCCAGGACCTGCAGTTTCCGCATCACGAGAACGAGATCGCCCAGTCGGAGGGCGCGCACGGCCACGCGTTCGTGAACTACTGGATGCACAACGGCTTCGTGCGCGTGGACAACGAGAAGATGTCGAAGTCGCTCGGCAATTTCTTCACCGTGCGCGAAGTGCTGGCGAAGTACGACGCAGAAGTGGTGCGCTTCTTCATCGTGCGCGCACACTATCGCAGCCCGCTGAATTATTCGGATCAGCACCTGGATGACGCCAGACAGGGGCTGACCCGGCTCTACACCGCGCTGAAAGAGGTGCCGGCGCGGGCCGGCAATGTGGACTGGAGCGAGCCGCAGGCGGCGCGCTTCCACGCGGCGATGAACGACGACTTCAATACCCCGGAAGCGGTTGCCGTGCTGTTTGATCTCGCCAGCGAGTTAAATCGTTCGAAATCGGCCCGGGCAGCCGTGCTACTTAAATCACTCGGCAGCCTTCTGGGCATGCTCCAGCGTGATCCGGTTGACTTCTTGCAAGGAGGAGGCGCGTCGATCGAGGGACCAGTTACCGGCCATGGGCGCTTGGTTTCGGACCGTGCGGTGGTGGAGGGAACGGGTACCGTGACTCATACGCCTGAATCGATTGACCGGATGATTGAGAAACGTAGGGCAGCACGCATTGCGAAGAACTTTGCCGAATCCGACCGCATCCGCGACGAACTGCTCGCCGCCGGGATCGTGCTCGAGGACGCGCCCGCAGGCACCACCTGGCGCCGCAAGTAACGCGGCACGTCAGCGTGAAAAAGGGCCGCACCAGCGGCCCTTTTTTTCGAAGTCGCGACGTCTATTCGGCGAAGAATTCCTTCACGCGGTCCATCCAGCTTTTGGCACGCGGGTTGTGGCGGCCGCTGTCGCGCTCGTTGATCTGTTCCAGTTCCTGCAGCAATTCCTTCTGCCGCGGCGTGAGGTTCACCGGCGTTTCCAACACCACGTGGCAGAGCAGATCGCCGTGAGCGTTGCTGCGTACGCCCTTAATGCCCTTGCCGCGCAAACGGAATACTTTCC
>CAYNFN010000022.1:0-2275 GCA_964396485.1 uncultured Alcaligenaceae bacterium | reverse complement strand
TTCACCGATCACTTTCCGACGCCGACCGGGCGCGGCAAGTTCGTGCCCGCGGACATCATTCCTGCGGCAGAGCGTCCCGATGCGGAATACCCCCTGGTGCTCATCACCGGGCGGCAACTCGAACACTGGCATACCGGTGCCATGACGCGCCGCGCTTCGGTGCTCGACGCGATCGAACCGGATCCGGTGGCCTCTTTTCATCCGCTGGATCTGGCAAAACTGCGCGCCAATCCCGGAGACATCGTGACCGTGGAATCGCGGCGCGGAAGGATCGCGCTCTACGCCCGCGCCGACGACGGCACGCCCGCAGGCGCGGTATTCATCCCGTTCTGCTACTACGAGGCGGCGGCGAATCTGCTGACCAATCCGGCGCTCGACCCCTTCGGAAAGATCCCGGAATTCAAGTACTGTGCGGTGAAAGTGACGCGCGGCGGGAAAATGGCGGCGCAGATGAGCTTCGGCGGCGGCAAGTCGGTGGCCGCGGCAGCCGGCCAAGGGAAGCTCTAACCAGGTTCCGCGACGCGCTTCGTAGAATTGGTGCGAAAATTCCCCTGGGCGGCAAGCACGTGAAAACCATCCTCATCACCGGCGCGGCGGGCGACGTCGGCACGCATCTGCGCAACGAGCTTGCGGGCAGGTACGCGTTGCGCCTGTCGGACATCCGGCCGATAAGAAAGCTCGCCCGGGGGGAGACCTTCGTGCGCGGCGACGTGGGGCGGCTGTCCGACATGCTGCGGGTGAGCAAAGGTGTCGATGCAATCGTGCACCTGGGAGGTTTCGCCGTCGAGGGGCCCTGGGATATGATCCTGCGCGCCAACATAGTCGGCTGCTACAACACATTCGAGGCGGCGCGGGTGAACGGCGTAAAGCGCATCCTGTTCGCTTCCAGCAATCACGCGACCGGTTTCTTCCGCCGCGACCAGAAGATCGACCATCACGTATACCCGAAGCCGGACAGCCGTTACGGCCTGTCCAAGGTATTCGGGGAACAGCTTGGCAGTCTCTACGCCGACAAGTACGGCATGCAGGTGTTCTGCATGCGCATCGGCAACGTGAACCTCGCGCCGGCCGACAAGCGCCGGCTCTCGATCTGGATCAGCCCGCGCGACTTCGCGCAATTGGTGAGAATCGGCATCGAGCATCCGGACATACTTTTCGAGATCGTGTACGGGGTATCGGGAAACCAGCGCAGTTGGTACGACAACTCCAACGCCGAGCGGCTCGGTTACCGGCCGCAGGACGATGCCGAGGCCTACGCAGCCGCAGTGCTGGCGAAAGAGAAACCCGGCGCCGACCCGCGCGCCGAGACCTTCCAGGGCGGACCCTTCGTGCTCGCCGAGATCGGCGGCGACCCGAGCCGTGCATTGCCGAAAACAATAAAGAAAAAGCGATGAGTTGGCATGGCGGGCTGATCTTTGCCATCGTGGTGCTGCCGCTGATCGTCTTCCCGTTGTGGGTAATCGGGCAATTCCTGAGGGCCAGGCGCGCGGAAACCGAAACGGTTCTGCGCAAAGGCCTGCCGGCGGAAGCGGAAATAATCGGCTACGCGCCCCATTTGCGGGGCGCAACGATTCAATACCGGTTTCTCGCCCCGGGCCGCGAGAATCCGATCGCCGTTACGCAACGGCTGCCTCGTGGCAGCAAGTTCGCCGTCGGAGACAAAGTCGCGATACGCTATCTGCCCGCGCACCCGCACATCGCGGTCATCGTTCCCGAGGCGCAATGAACCGGAACAAGGGGGTCAGGCCTATACTTTATAGCTGATCGAGCGTAGCCTCATGCAATGAGGCGACCGCTATGTCTGGAGTTTGCCGGGGCGCTCTACCACCTCACCGCTCGCGGCGACCGCTAGAAACCGATCTTCTACAGGAGCAAAGCGTCATATCGTTGCGATGGCTTAGCCTGTTGTCATTACCCGCCCGCCGGGCAGATTCGTGTTGAGATCGAGTCTGCTTCTCTCCACAAAACGCTGGGAAAGGCCGTCGAAAGCTATAAAGTATAGGCCTGACCCCTCAGTTTTGTGACCCCTCCGTTTTGACCCCTCCGTTTTCAGCGCCGCGCCTCCACATCTCATGGTAGTTCGCAGAGTAGGTAAGCAGTGCGCCAGCGTCTGCGAATTCCCTGCCGTCACTGATTACCGGCGCCTTGTAAGACGCGGACCCCGCGATGATCCTGCCATGATGCAGCAGGGTGAAGGGCGAGTGGATCAAGATGAGGGCCTGCGGACGATTCCTTTTCATTGCTTTTAGCGCAGTCTCTATCTCATCCAGATTGC
>CAYNFN010000021.1:0-1764 GCA_964396485.1 uncultured Alcaligenaceae bacterium | reverse complement strand
ATGCGAGCGGCTGGCGCATGGTGGGCGATTCTGCGGCATCGAAGTACGCGATGGTCTGCATGGATAATCGAGGGACAAATTCTAGGTGCTGCCGCCCTCCACAGCATGGCCGTCCGCACGCCAGCGCAGCATGCCGCCAGCAAGGTTCGCGGCATCTTTCAGACCGGCTTGTTGCAGGATCACGGTTGCCTGCGCCGAGCGGGCGCCTGACCGGCAGACGGCGACAACCGGGCGCTCGCGGGCGAGCTCTCCGGTCCGTCCAGCCAGTTCACCGAGCGGGATCAATTTAGCGCCGCGGATATGCCCCAACGGGCCGTTGTATTCTGCCGGCTCGCGCACGTCGACGATCTGAACCTTGTCGGCGGCTTCTTCCAGCGATTGCGGCTGGATTTCCCAGATGCCCGCGAAGGTGTAGGTCAGCGCTGCCCAGGTCGGCGCCGTGAGCGACACATCCCCATCCTCCCGCCGCCCGCACTTGAGGTTGGCCGGCACGGCGACATCGATCTGCTTCGGATGCGGCAAGCCCAGGTTATCCATGTAGCCGGCGAAGTCGGCTTCGCCGATCTCGCCACCCAGGCGCGGATTGAAGCGCCGCTCCTCCGCCACACTGGTCACGGTGAGCCCGCGATAGTCATGCCCGGGGTAGAGCAGGCAATTTTGTGGCAGCGTGAGAATCTGGGTATGTACCGAACGGTAGAGCGCGTGCGCGTCACCTTGCTGGAAATCCGTGCGCCCGCTGCCCCGGATCAGCAAACAGTCCCCGGTAAACGCAATGCTTTCATCGTCGAGCACGTAGGTCAGACACCCGTTCGTGTGACCCGGCGTGGCGCGGACCTGGAGATGGCGTCCGCCGAATTCGATCTTGTCGCCATGCACAAGCTGGCGGTCGGCACCTTCGGCGCCGCCGCTTTGCGCCAAGGCAATCCGGCTGCCGAATTGCCGCTTCAGAATCCATGCGCCCGTGACATGGTCGGCGTGGACATGGGTTTCCAGCGTGTAAAGCAGGCGCAGATCGAGTTCGCTCACCAGCGCCGCGTCCCGGCGCGCCTGCTCGAAGACCGTGTCGATCAGCACCGCCTCGCGACTGCGGCTGTCGCCAAGAAGGTAGGTATAAGTAGAGGACTGCGGATCGAATAACTGCCTGAATATCAGCATTCCACGCTCCAGCGTCTGGGTCTGCTACCGTGTTCGCGTCAATCGATGATCAGGAAAAATGCTGCCTTTTGCCCCGCGGGGGCGGGCCTCTGATCCCGAATATAGTTTACCCTTCGTGAGTAACAGGCAGGAGAGCGGGATGTCGCCCACAACGAAAGCCAAGAGGGTTCGGGTCCCGCCCTGGATCGTCTACATCGTTCACTGCGCGGACGGCAGCCTGTATACCGGCATCGCCAAGGATGTCGCGCGGCGGGTCGAAGAACACAATTCGAACAATCTGCTGGCCGCCCGCTATGCCCGAAGCCGACGCCCGGTCGTCCTGGTATATCAGGAATTGGCTGCTACGCGGTCGGCGGCGCTGAAGCGCGAGCACCAGATCAAGCGGATGAACCGGCGGGAGAAGCAGACGCTTGTTCGGGGCAGGACCGAAGACATCAGGGACAGACTGAGCCGTAAACGCGGTGATCCTTAGCCGCGGTAGCCGGACATTCCGAGACGGACTCTCCGCAGGCTCTCCGGCTCGGGCGTAAGATTTTGCTTTGCCTTGGAGAAATCAACATGAAGGTGTTCATCACGGGCGGCGGCGGATTCCTCGGTGACCGGCTCGCG
>CAYNFN010000020.1:0-2617 GCA_964396485.1 uncultured Alcaligenaceae bacterium | reverse complement strand
TTTGCGTTTCCTTTGCGCCTTTGCGTCTTTGCGGTGAGGATTTACGCTTTAGTCGAGGATTTACGCTTTAGATGAATCTCGCGATACGCGACAGGATCGGCGACTGGATATTCCCGCCCAGGGGTCCGGAAGCGGGACCGGTGGTGCTCGGCCAACGGCGCGTCTACATTCTGCCGACCAGCGCCGGACTCATGTTTGCCATGACCCTGATGATGCTGCTGATCGGCTCGATCAATTACAACCTCAGCCTCGGATACGTTCTCACCTTCCTGCTCGCCGGCCTCGGCATGGTTTCGATCCTGCATACCTGGCGCAACCTGGCGCGGGTCGCGCTGCGCCCCGCCAAGACGCGACCGGTTTTCGCCGGAGATTCCGCCCGCTTTCATATCATGGTCGAGAATCCCGGCGCACATCAGCGGGTGAGTCTGGCGATCCAGTTGGCCGGCCAGAGCGCGGTGTACTTCGACGTGGCGCCGCGTGGTGCGCAGGACGCGGAAGCAGGGATGCCCGCCGCAAGACGCGGCGTGCTGCGGCCCGGGCGTTTTCGCATTTTCACTGTCTATCCGGTCGGCCTGTTCTATGCGTGGGCCAACGTTGAACTCGACTTGCACTGCCTGGTGTACGCGCACCCCGAGCCCGGCCATGTTCCGCTGCCGCCGGCGCAGACTGCCAGCGGGCAAGGCGGAACCAGCGGAACGGGCGAAGAGGATTTTGCCGGCCTGCGCCCTTACCATCCTGGCGACTCACCACGCCGTATCGCCTGGAAGGCATTTGCGCGCAGCGACGTATTTCTCACCAAGCAGTTTTCCGGAAGCGCGGCCTCGGAGTTGTGGCTCAATCTCGCCGACATTCCTGAAGCGCTGGGTCTGGAAGCCAGACTTTCCCGGCTTACCCGCTGGGTGATCGAGGCGGAAACCGCGGGTCAGCGCTTCGGGCTGCGGCTGTTCGGAATCGAGTTCGGGCCCGAGTTCGGCGCATCGCATCGCGACCGTTGCCTGCAGGCGATCGCGTTGTACAAGCCGGCGCGTGCATGACATGTCGAACGCCGCCGGCCTGAGCCCGATCAACCTCACCGCGCTGCTGTTCTCGCTGGCGCTGGTTATTGCGCCGCATGCGCAACATCTGCCGGTTTGGATTCCGGCTTTCGGCGCCATGGTGCTGCTGGCGCGCTTTTATCTGGGCTACCGGCGCAAACCGCTGCCTAATCGCTGGCTGCTGCTTGCGACTGCACTGGCCGCCGTCGCCGGCGTGGCACTGTCGTATCGGACGCTATACGGCCGGGACGTGAGTGTCGCGCTGCTGACTGTGATGGCGGCGCTGAAACTGATGGAAATGTCCAAGCCGCGCGACACCATGGTGGTGGTGCTGCTCGCCTACTTCCTGGTCATCACCAACTTTTTCTACTCGCAGTCGATTCCCACCGCCTTGTACATGCTGGTCATTGTCTGGTTCATCACCGCGACCATGATCAGCCTTCAGCACCAGGCAGGTCCACCCAGGCCGGCCGTGGTGCTGCGCCACGCCGCCAGTCTGATCGCGCAAGGCACTCCCATCATGCTGGCGCTGTTCCTGCTTTTTCCTCGGGTGCAGGGCCCACTCTGGGGTTTGCCGCAGGTCAACTACGGCGCCAAGTCGGGATTGTCGGATGTCATGTCTCCCGGCGACGTGAGCGCGCTCAGCCTGTCCGACGATGTTGCCTTCCGTGTGTTGTTCGAAATACCACCGGAGAAACCTTCGCAGCTCTACTGGCGCGGGCCGGTGTTGTCGGATTTCGACGGCCGCGCCTGGCGCGCCGGCCAGATCTACACCGCCGATTCGATCGAATACGAGGCGCTGGGTCCGCCACTGAAATATACGGTGACCCTGGAACCTCACGACCAGCGCTGGATGTTCGCCATAGACCTGCCGTCCCGCGCCGCGCCCAACAGCTATTTTTCCGTGGATTACCAGATGCTGGCGCGACGGCCGGTGCGCGAACGCATCCGCTACGACATGCAGTCGGTGCCATCCTACCGTGTGGGGGTCAACGAATATCGGATGCAGTTGCGTCGCGCGCTGCAGCTTCCGAATGCCGCGGCTCCGCGGGCGCAGGCGCTGGCCGCCTCCTGGCGCGCTGAACTGTCCGGCGACCGCGACATCATGCTACGGGCGCTGACGATGTTCCGGGAACAGCCGTTCACCTACACCCTGGCGCCGCCGGAGCTGGGTGACAATCCTGTCGATCAGTTCCTGTTCGAAACCCGCAGCGGTTTCTGTGAGCATTACGCTTCGGCATTCACCTACCTGATGCGTGTCGCCGGCGTTCCTGCGCGCGTGGTAACCGGCTACCTGGGCGGCGAGATAAATCCCGTGGACGGTTACCTCATCGTGCGCCAGTCCGAGGCGCACGCCTGGACCGAGGTCTGGCTACCCGGCGAGGGTTGGGTGCGGGTGGACCCGACCGCGGCGGTTTCACCGTTGCGCATCGAGCGCGGACTGGCCGCGGCAGTGCCGGAAACCGATCAGGCATCGCTGCGTGCGCGCAACCGTCTCGAATGGCTGCGTCAGGCCCGTTTCACCTGGGATGCCGTCGCCAACTCATGGAACCAGTGGGTGCTGGGCTACAACCCGGAAAGAC
>CAYNFN010000019.1:0-5811 GCA_964396485.1 uncultured Alcaligenaceae bacterium | reverse complement strand
ACGCGAAGTCATCTACACCCGCGGCACCACGAACTCGGTGAACCTGGTGATGCAGGGTTACGGGCGGGCGTTCCTGGGCGACGGCGACGAGATCATCGTGTCCCAGCTCGAGCACCATTCCAATATCGTCCCGTGGCAGATGCTGTGCGAGGAGAAGGGTGCAAGGCTGCGCGTGATACCGTGCAACGACGCCGGCGAACTGCTGCTCGATGACTACGCGAAGCTGTTCAACGCCAATACCAAGTTCGTCGCCATCACCCATGTCTCCAACGCGCTGGGGACCATCAACCCGGTCAAGGACATGATCGCCACCGCGCACCGCCACGGCGTGCCGGTGCTGGTGGATGGTGCACAGGCCGTGCCGCACATGAAAGTGGATGTGCAGGACCTGGACTGCGATTTCTATGCCTTTTCAGGCCACAAGATGTGCGGACCGACCGGCATCGGCATTCTCTACGGCAAGGCACAGCTCCTGGAGAAAATGAAGCCATTCGAAGGCGGCGGCGACATGATCCTGTCGGTGACGTTCGAGAAAACGACCTACAACGCGATCCCCCACAAATTCGAGGCCGGAACTCCGCCGGTCGCCGCCGCCATCGGACTGGGTGCTACGGTGGATTACCTGGAAAGCGTCGGGTTGGACAGGATTGCCGCGCATGAACACGATCTGCTGACGTATGCGACCGAGGCGTTTACGCAACTCAAGGGCGTGCGCATCGTGGGAACCGCGAGGAACAAGGCCGCCGTCCTGTCGTTCACCCTGCAGGGCGTACATCCCCACGACGTCGGCACCATTCTGAACGAAGACGGCGTGGCCGTGCGTACCGGCCATCATTGCGCCCAACCGGTGATGCAGCGCTTCGGCATCCCGGCGACGGCGCGCGCTTCGTTTTATCTTTACAACACCTTTGCCGAGGTGGACGCGCTGGTCGCGGGCATTCGCAGAGTGCAGAAGATTTTCGGCTAGGCCGGGTTAAATGGATTCCACGCATCTGTATCAGGAAGTGATCCTGGATCACAACAGGAAGCCACGCAACTGGGGCAAGCTCGCCGATGCGAGCCACCAGGCGGAGGGCCTGAATCCCCTGTGCGGCGATCACATCTGGCTGTCGCTGAAGCTTGACGACGAGCGCGTCCATAACATCGCTTTCGAGGGCGAAGGCTGTGCGATCTGCAAGGCCTCATCGTCGATGATGACCACCAACGTAAAGGGCAAGACCGTCGCGGAGGCCGAGCAACTGGTCCAGGAATTCCGCGATATGGCCACCGGCAAACTCGACATCGCCGGCGGGCCCAACCACCTCGGCAGGCTCACGGTTTTTGCCGGTGTGCGCGATCTGCCGTCGCGGGTAAAATGCGCGATCCTGCCGTGGCACACGCTGCAAGCGGCGCTGCATTCCGAGACTGTTGTTTCCACCGAGGGCGACCAGGACCCGGTGGGCAACGCCTAGTGCGCAAGGCGCAATTTTGAGTAGCGAATTTTGAATGTTGAATTTTGAATGATGAATTGTGAACGATGAATTGAGACCCCATTTACCACTCAACATTTAGCATTCAACATTTAACATTGCTTTATCTTCATGCCAAAAATCGCAGACCTCGAGTACACGCCCAATCCCAACGCACGCAAGTTCGTTCTGAAGGAGCCGCTGACCAATGGTTTGGCGCGTTCTTTCGAGAACGCGGAACAGGCGCAGCGCGACGAACTTGCCTCCAAACTGTTCGCGATCCCTCACGTCACCAACGTTTTCTACGTCGATAACTGGATCACCGTGAACCAGGACGGCGAAGCCGACTGGCAGGACCTGTTGCGAGAAGTCGCCGGGCCGATCCGCGAGGCGCCGGCTGCAGAGAAAGCATCCGAGGAGTATGCCCAGGCCGCCGCCTGGCTGGCGAAGGGCGAGGGCGCGGCAGAACTATCGGAGACCGAGAAGCTCAAGCTCGACCAAATCAATGAACTGCTGGACGAGGAAGTGAGACCCTATCTGAAGGGCGATGGCGGAGACCTCTACGTCGTCGGTCTGGAAGGCAGCACCCTCAAGGTGCACTACCAGGGTGCGTGCGGCAGTTGCCCCAGCTCCATTTCCGGCACACTCGCCGGCATAGAAAGCCTTGTCAGGCGCATCGACCCCGAAATGGACGTGGTCGCGGTCTGACTGCGGTGACGGGTGACAGGTGACAAGTGACAAGTGCGAGGTGGCGTGCAACGGGTGGCCGGTGAAATGTGACACAGTCAGGTGGCGTGGTTTCTCGTCACTCGTCACTTGTCACTTGTCACCTGTCACCCGTCACCTGTCACCTGTCACCTGTCACTCGTCACGGGTTTGTCATGTCTGACTGGGTTCTTGTTGCCGAAGCGGCCAGTATCAAGCCCGGCCACTACGAAACTGTCGATCTCGATGGCACGCTGGCCGCGGTATTCAACGTCAATCGCGAGTTTTACGCGATCGAGGACGTGTGCACCCACGACGGCACGGTGCTTACCAGCGGCGACCCCATCGAGGGCGATGAAATCGTCTGCCCACGGCACGGCGCGCGCTTCTGCGTCAGGACCGGCGAGGCGCTCTCGCCGCCCGCGTACGAACCAACTGCCACGTTTCCCGTGAAGGTCGAAGACGGAAAAGTCTACGTCCGCGACGATCGCTGGGACTAGGAAGTCGAGTCGCTGCGATCGTCAGCCGAGCTCTTTCAGGACAGCGCGTGCCTGCGTGACGCGGGCAGCAACGTCCGGCATCGCGGCGTCCACTCGAAGCCGATCCTGCCCGCTCAACTTGAAGTTCTTGCGGCTCTGTACCAGTCCTATGATCTTGGCGGGGTCTAGCGGGGGATTGGGTATGAACTGCAGAAGAAGGCTCTCCGGGCCGGCATCGATACGGGAGATGCCAAGCTGCTTGGCGGCGATGCGCAGCCGGTGGGTATCCAGCAGGACTTTGGCAGGGTCGGGCAGTAAGCCGAAGCGGTCCACCAGTTCCTCGTGCATGGCTTCCAGTTCTTCCGGCGTCTCGCAGTTGGCGAGTCGCTTGTACAGCACCAGGCGCTCGTGGATGTCGGCGCAGTAGACCTCGGGCAGCAGCGCCGGAGCATGCAGGTTGATCTCGGTGCCGAGGTTGAAGTTGGCGGCGAGTTCCGGCTCCTTGCCGGCCTTGAGCGACTTCACGGCTGCGTTGAGCATCTCGGCATAGAGCGCGAAGCCCACTTCCTGCATTTCCCCGCTCTGCGATTCACCCAGTACTTCGCCGGCTCCGCGGATTTCGAGATCTTGCATGGCAAGATAGAAGCCTGAGCCCAGTTCTTCCATCATCTGGATCGCCTCCAGGCGTTTTCTCGCCTGGCTGCCCACAGCATCCTCATCCGGCGTCAGCAGATAAGCGTAAGCCTGGTGGTGCGAGCGGCCGACGCGGCCGCGCAACTGGTGCAGCTGCGCAAGGCCGAACTTGTCGGCGCGATTGATGATGATGGTGTTGGCGGTCGGCACGTCGATGCCGGTCTCGATGATGGTCGTGCACAGCAGGAGGTTGAAGCGGACCTGGTAAAAGTCGCGCATGACCAGTTCCAGTTCGCGCTCAGGCATCTGGCCGTGGGCGGTGCGGATGCGCGCTTCCGGCAGCAGCCTGGCCAGCCGCGCCTCCATGTTGCGGATGGTCTCGATCTCGTTGTGCAGAAAATAAACCTGTCCGCCGCGCTTCAGTTCACGCAGCACGGCTTCGCGGATCAGGCCCTCGCTCAGTGGTGATACGAAGGTCTTGATCGCCAGTCGCCGCTGCGGAGCGGTGGCGATGACGGAGAAATCGCGAAGTCCCTCGAGCGCCATTGCCAGCGTGCGCGGGATCGGCGTGGCGGTGAGCGTTAACACGTCCACCTGGGCACGCAAAGCCTTCAGTTTTTCCTTCTGGCGCACGCCGAATCGGTGCTCCTCGTCGATGATCACCAGACCGAGGTTCTTGAACTGCACGCCGCGGGAGAGCAGCTTGTGGGTGCCGATGGCGATGTCGACGCGGCCTTGCTCCAGGCCTTGGAGTGCGGCGCTGGTTTCCTTTGCCGATCGAAAGCGTGACAGCTCGGCGATCTTCACCGGCCAATCGGCGAAGCGGTCGGAGAAGGTCTGGAAGTGCTGCTCGGCGAGCAGCGTGGTGGGCACCAGAACGGCCATCTGTTTGCCGTCCGCGACGGCGACGAAAGCGGCACGCAGCGCAACTTCGGTTTTGCCGAAGCCCACATCGCCGCACACCAGGCGGTCCATCGGCTTGCCGTCCTGCATGTCGCCGATTACGGCCTGGATGGCCGCCGCCTGATCAGGTGTTTCCTCGAACGGAAAGCCTGCCCGGAACGCCTCGTAGTCGTGGGACTTGAGCTGGAACGCGTAGCCCTGGCGCGCGGCGCGCTGGGCGTAGAGGTTCAGCAGTTCCGCCGCGGTATCGCGCACCTGCGCGGCGGCGCGCCGCCGGGCTTTCTCCCACTGGCCGCTGCCGAGCTTGTGCAGCGGTACGGCTTCGGACGCTGCGCCGCTGTAACGGCTGATCACCGCAAGCTGCGATACCGGCACGTAGAGCTTGTCGCCGCCGTCGTACTCGAGCGTCAGGAACTCGGTCTCGCCGTCGCCCAGGTCCATGTTGGCGAGCCCGAGATAGCGGCCGATGCCGTGTTGGGTGTGTACCACGGCATCGCCGACCTTGACTTCCGACAGGTCACGCAGCATGCCCTCTGTGGCGACGCGGCGCTCCCGCGAAACCCGCGTGCGAACCTGTGACGGGTAGAGTTCGTTCTCGGTGATCAGCGCGACGGCGTCACCGGCATCGATGAATCCGGCATGCAGCGGGCCTACGGTCAGCATCAGCCGCGCCGTCGCATCCTTGAAGGCCTTCCAGCCGTCGCAGACTTTCGGCCGCAACTGGTACTCGTTCAGCAGCCCGCGCAGCGTCTCCCGCCGTCCCATGCTTTCCGCGATCAGCAGGACACGGCCGCCGTAGTTGGTGTGAAACGCGGACAAGGCGGCGAGCGGATTGTCGGCGCGGCGGTCCACCGCCACCGGGGGCAGCGGCTCGGTCGGGAACGGGGCCCTGAAACTCCCGTCATTCCCGGTTGCATCGATCTCGATCTGCGCAAACGGCTCGAGGCTGCCGAAAAACTCGTCCTCGCGCAGAAACAAATCGGCGGGCGGCAGCAGCGGGCGATCCGGGTCGCCGCGCAGCAGGTTGTAACGCGACTGGGTGTCCTGCCAGAACTGGCGTATCGCCTTTGCAATGTTCTGTTGCAGGGACACCAGCGTTCGGGCGGGAAGGTAATCAGCGAGCGTCGCAGTGGACTCGAAGAACAACGGCAGGTAATACTCGGTTCCGGCGGGGATGAAACCCTGGCTCATGTCCTTGTACAGGCGGCTCTTGGAAGGATCGCCTTCGAACTTTTCCCGGAAACGCTGACGAAAAGTGGTGCGGGCGTTGTTGTCGGTGGGGAACTCGCGCGCTGGCAGCAGTCGCACCTCCTTGACCTTGTAGATGCTGCGCTGGGTGTCCACGTCGAAGGAGCGGATGCTCTCAATCTCGTCGTCGAACAGGTCGATACGGTAAGGCAGCGCGCTGCCCATCGGGAACAGATCGATGACGCCACCGCGAAAGCTGAACTCTCCGGGCGAGACCACCTGGGTGACGTGCGAGTAGCCGGCCAGCGTCAACTGCCTGCGCAGCGAGTTCGCAGCGAGTTTTTCGCCCTGCTTGAGGAAAAACGTGTAGGCCGCGAGATAGGATGCGGGTGGCAGGCGGTACAGAGCGGTGGTGATCGGCACCAGGGCAACGTCGAAGGCGTCGTGGGTGATCT
>CAYNFN010000018.1:0-1925 GCA_964396485.1 uncultured Alcaligenaceae bacterium | reverse complement strand
GCCGCCGTACCGGCCGATCGGAGTCCGCAGCGCAGAACAAATGAATGCTTCAGCCATGGCGTTTCCTCAGTTTCTGTGTTGGTCGGATCCCATGTCCGGCGGCAGCACCAGCCGCCGCTGAACGGGAAAGAAATGCAGATCGTACTTGTTCGAGATCCAGCCCCACAACCCGCGCGGAAAGCGGATGGTCACGACGATGGCGAGCAATCCCAGGCCGACCAGGTACCAGGTGCCGTAATCGGAAAAGAACTTGCTCAGAAGATAGAACAGGATCAGCCCGGCCTTCGACCTTCCCAGGCGTTCTGCAAAAGTTGACGGATCGCCGCGTACTCGATCGGTCTTGGATTGTAGTACGGGTTCTGCATGGCGAGCCGCGCAGCGTCATCGAGCGCGTCGGCTTTCATGCCGATATCTTTCAGCGACAGCGGCGCACCGATCTTGCGCGCCAGGTCGTAGAGTGCGCCGGCGGGATCGGCATCCGCGGCTTCATCCCCGCCAAGCGCCCGCGAAATCCGCGTCATCGCATCCTTTGCGGCGTCACGGTTGTACTGAACCGCGTGCGACAGGATGACCGTGTGCGTCTCGGCGTGCGGCAGGTTGTAGCTGCCGCCCAGCGTGTGACAGAGTTTGTGGTGGATCGCCATGCCGACGTTTCCCAGGCAAGCGCCTGCCAGCCACGCGCCGTACAGCGCCTCCGCACGCGCCTCGCCATCGGCGGGGTCGCTCACTACTATTGGCAGGCTGCACGCCAGCGCGCGGATGCCCTCCTCCGCCATCAGCGAAGTGATCGGGTTGGCGTCTTCGGCGTACAGCGCCTCGACGCAGTGCGCGATCGCGTTCATGCCGCTCGGACCGGCGACCTTCGCCGGCAGTGTCATGGTCAGTTGCGGGTCGTAGATCACCGTTTTGGGCAGTACACGGGCATCGCGACCGGTCTTCTTCTGCCCCTGCGCGGTGATGCCATAGATCGGCGTCATTTCCGAGCCGGCAAAGGTCGTCGGGATCGCCAGGATCGGCAGTTCGGAAGTCAGCGCGATCGCCTTGCCCAGGCCAATGGTCGATCCGCCGCCAATCGCCACGCAGCAGTCGGCATTCAGGTCCTTCGCCACCGCACGCGCGGCTTCGGCCGTTTCGATCGGCACGTGCATCACCGCCTTGTCGTACACACCCGCCGAACGAGCACCCAGGCGCCTTGAAACATCTTCCGCCGAAGCGCGCTGTTCCGGCGTTGACAGCACCAGTGCGCGCTTCACCCCGAGGCGATCCATTTCCGCACCCAGTTTTTCCAGCGCCCCGCGCCCGAACACCACGCGCGAGGGCTGGCCGTTGTAAACGAAGGCCCTCACGCGTAGGCCTTTACCTGCTCGCGCCGCATCGGCACGCCGCTCAACCTGACCAGCTCATCGAAACTCAGCCCCTCGACGATCTCGAGCACCCGCAGCCCTTGCGGCGTGACGTCGATCACCGCCATGTCGGTATAGATGCGGCTCACGCATCCCACGCCGGTCAGCGGATACGAGCAATGCTCGACGATCTTGCTTTCGCCCTGCTTGGTGAGATGTTCCATCATCACGAACACCTGCTTGGCGCCGATCGCCAGGTCCATCGCGCCGCCCACCGCGGGGATGGCATCCGGCGCCCCGGTGTGCCAGTTGGCGAGATCGCCGCGGACCGATACCTGGAAGGCGCCGAGCACGCAGAAATCCAGATGTCCGCCGCGCATCATCCCGAAGGAGTCGGCATGATGAAAATACGAACCGCCGCGCAACAGCGTCACCGGTTGCTTTCCGGCATTGATGAGGTCGTAGTCCTCTTCGCCGGCCGCTGGCGCCGGACCCATGCCGAGCACGCCGTTCTCGCTGTGCAGCAGGATCTCGCGGTCCCTGGGCAAATGGTTGGCAACCAGCGTCGGCAGGCCGATGCCA
>CAYNFN010000017.1:0-3075 GCA_964396485.1 uncultured Alcaligenaceae bacterium | reverse complement strand
GTCTCCGAGCCGCCGACCCGGTTCGTGCGCATCATGGATGGCGACGAGATCGACATCGGCGGCAACAACTGGCGCGTCATCGTCGGCTGGGGACACGCCCCCGAACACGCGGCACTGTACTGCGAATCGCTGGGCGTGTTGATCTCAGGCGACATGCTGCTGCCGAAAATCAGCACCAATATCAGCGTCTGGCCAACCGAGCCGAAGGGCGATCCGCTGAAACTTTTCCTGCGCTCGATAGACCGCTTTACCGAACTGCCCGCCGACACGCTGGTGCTGCCTTCGCACGGCCTGCCGTTCCGCGGCGCGCATACGCGAGTGCAGATGCTGCATGCGCATCATCGCGACCGCCTGGCCGAAGTGCTCGAATCCTGCGCCTCGCCGAAGACCGCCAAGGATCTGCTGCCGGTGTTGTTTCGCCGCACGCTCGACACGCACCAGACTTTCTTCGCGATGGGTGAATCCATAGCGCATCTGCATTACCTCTGGTATCAGGGCCGGTTGACGCACTCGCAGGATTCTTTTCGATACCCCCTTGAGGGGTACGCGGACGGCGTTCATCGGTTCGTCAGGGCCGGTTGATGAATGTCGACGGCGTCGCGTATCGAAGTATCTGGCGCGACGGCAACGTCGTGCGCATCGTCGATCAAACCTTGCTGCCGCATACCTTCAGGGTCGTCAAACTCACCAGCGCGGACGACGTGGCCGACGCGATCCGCAACATGCGGGTGCGCGGCGCGCCGCTGATCGGCGCTGCCGCAGCATTCGGCATGGCCATGGCGATGGCGGCCGATGCGTCCGGCGCCAATCTCACCCGCGCAGGCGAACAACTTGCCAAAACCCGGCCGACCGCAATAAACCTGCGCTGGGCAATCGGGCGCATGACCCATTTGCTGCGACCGCTGACGGTCCAGGATCGCCCCGAAGCCGCATGGAAGGAAGCGCAGGCGATCGCCGACGAAGACGTGGCGATGAATCACGCAATCGGGCAGCACGGCGTCGAGCTGATTCGCAAGGCTGCGGAAAATCGCTCCGGGCCGCTCAACGTGCTCACCCACTGCAATGCCGGCTGGCTGGCCACCGTGGACATGGGCACCGCGCTCGCGCCCATCTATCTGGCGCACGACCAAGGCATACCTGTGCACGTGTGGGTGGACGAAACCCGCCCGCGCAACCAGGGATTGCTCACCGCCTGGGAACTCGCGCATCACGGCGTGCCGCATACGGTGATCGCCGACAACGCCGGCGGGCATTTGATGCAGCGGGGCCAGGTGGATATCGTCATCGTCGGGGCGGACCGCGTCACCGCGCGCGGCGACATCTGCAACAAGATTGGCACCTATCTGAAGGCGCTGGCCGCGAAGGATTGCGGCATCCCGTTTTGTGTGGCGTTTCCGGGCTCGACCATAGACTGGGATATCGAGGACGGATTCGTGGGGATCCCGATAGAAGAGCGCGGAGCCAATGAACTGCGATCGGTTGCGGGCCGCGGCGACGACGGTGAACAGGCGCGATTGTGGCTGGTGCCGGAGAGAAGCCCGGTCGCCAATCCGGCCTTCGATGTCACGCCGGCCGCACTCGTGTCCATGCTGATCACCGAGCGCGGGGTCGGGCCGGCCTCGCGCGCGGGTTTGTCGGCGCTCTATCCGGAACGATCGCAGCGATGAGCGAACTGCCTTTGAGAAAGGCGATCATCGCCACCGCGCTGGCGATGAATGCGCGCGGCATCAACCACGGCAAGTCCGGCAACGTCAGCGCGCGCTGGAAGGACGGTTTCCTGATCACGCCATCCGGCCTGCCCTACGAGGAAACCAGGCCGGCCAACATTGTCTTCGTCGACAGGAAGGGCAAGCCAACGGGCAAACAGCCTCCGTCTTCGGAGTGGCGCTTCCATCACGACATCTACCGCACCCGCAAGGATGCGCAAGCCGTGGTTCACGCCCATTCGAGTTTCGCCACTACGCTCGCCTGTCTCGGGATGGATGTGCCTGCGTTTCACTACATGATCGCGGTCGCCGGCGGCAACAGCATCCGCTGCGCGCCGTACGCCACCTTCGGCACCCAGCAATTGTCTGACGGCGCGCTGGAAGCTCTGTCAGACCGCAAGGCCTGCCTCCTGGCAAACCACGGAATGATCGCCACCGGGGACAGCCTGAAGCACGCGCTGGCGCTGGCGGTGGAAGTCGAAGCATTGTGCGAGCAGTACTGGCGCGCGCTGCAGATCGGAAAGCCCGCCATTCTTTCCGACGCCGAGATGGAAGTGGTTTTGGAGAAATTCAAGATCTACGGCAAGACAGCACCAGACCAACGCGAACCACGGAGGACGCGCAGGACACGGAGGAAAACCAAAACGAGGAAGAACATGTAGAAGTTAAAAGCGGCATGACTGTTAGTGACCCTCTGCCGCCAATTTTCGCTGCGACGGATAATCGCGCAATGAAAGGCTTTTAACCCCAGTATTTCTTTTGCTCTTGCCTTTCCTCCGTGTCCTCTGTGTCCTCCGTGGTGAAAGCCGGTTTTTTCGAACGCCCGCTTGCGCTGTTGCGCGGTAGGGCCTAGCTTAGCGGCTATGGCCGAAGAAAAACCAACCACCCCCGCCTCCGTCGATACAACGGAATTCGCGCGTACGCTCGCTGAAATTGCGCTGCGCAGTAATCATCTCTTCAAGGAGCACCTCGCCGAACAGTCCAGGGAGTCCGGCGATGAACCGGTGGACGAGCTCGGCGTCGGCAAGGCCTTTACGGACCTGGCAGCGAAGCTGATGACCGACCCGTTCAAGCTCGCCGAGGCCGGGATGCGCATGTGGCAGGACCACTTCATGCTGTGGCAAAACACCATGAAGAGGGCCATGGGCGGAGAATCGACGCCGGTCGCGGAGGCTGCCAAGTCCGACAACCGCTTCCGCAGCGAGCTTTGGCAGAACAATCTGGTGTTCGATTACATCAAGCAGTCCTACCTGATCGCCGCGGAGAACATCCAGAAGACCGTCTCCAAAGTCGAAGGCCTCGACGCGCAGACCGCGCGCAAGGTGAAGTTCTTCACGCGCCAGTACGTGGACGCGCTGGCGCCGACCAA
>CAYNFN010000016.1:0-2649 GCA_964396485.1 uncultured Alcaligenaceae bacterium | reverse complement strand
ATAGCACTCGTTCGATTGTTGGACCCGGTGCGATGCTGCGCAGGAAAACGCTCTCGGCCTTGCCATCCGGCTTGATTGCCAGCGACTCGGCGCCAACTTTGGAATTTGCCGGAACATCGGCAAGCTGCCCATTCCGAAAGTGATGAACTACCAGCTCGCCGACGGCACCACGACCGTCAAATTTATTCGCCCCGCCCACGCGTTGGTCGCGCTGCACGGCAAGAAGGTGCTTGATGTTTCCGTGCTCGGCCTTGCAGCCGGCCGCATCACCCATGGCCATCGCTTCCAGGGCGCGAAGAACATTGCTCTGGTCCGCGCCGACGAGTATGAAACCCGGCTCGAGCAGGAAGGCCGCGTCATCGCTGATTTCGACAAGCGCAGGGCGGAGGTCAGCCGCCAGCTCGCGCATAACGCCGCTGCGCTCAAGGCTTCGCTGGGGCCGGACGAGGACGTCGCGCCGTTGCTCGACGAAGTCACCGGACTGGTCGAGTTGCCGACCGTGTACGTCGGGGAATTCGAGCCCGAGTTTCTCGGCCTGCCGCAGGAATGCCTGATCCTGACCATGCGGCAGAACCAGAAATATTTTCCCCTGTTCGACGCGGGCGGCAAGCTCACCAACAAGTTCCTGATCGTTTCGAACATGCGCCTTGCCGACCCGAAGAACATCGTCGCGGGAAACCAGCGCGTGATCCGCCCGCGGCTGGCGGACGCGCGCTTCTTTTTGGAGACCGACAAGAAAACAAAGCTCGCCGATCGCGTGCCCCAACTCGCCTCGGTCGTCTACCACAACAAGCTCGGCAGCCAGCTCGATCGCGTCGGGCGCGTTCGTGCGCTGGTAGGGGCAATTGCACAGATGATCGGCGCCGATCCGCTGCTTGCCGACCGCGCTGCGCTGCTTGCCAAGGCCGATCTGGTCACCAGCATGGTCGGCGAATTTCCCGAGCTTCAAGGCATCATGGGCCGGTATTACGCGCTCGCCGATGGTGAGGATGCGGGCGTGGCCGACGCAATCGACCAGCATTATCGGCCGCGATTCGCCGGCGACGCATTGCCCGGTGGCGAGATTGCCACGGCGCTCGCGCTGGCCGACAAGCTGGAGATGCTCGCCGGCATGTTCGGCATCGGCCAACAGCCGACCGGAGACAAGGATCCCTTCGCCCTTCGTCGCCATGCGTTGGGGGTGATCCGGATGCTCATCGAGGGCAAATTGTCAGTATCGTTGCATGATCTTATCAATGCAGCGTTCTCGGTATTCCCACGCGGCATGATCGGCGACACCCACACGAATTTGCAGGAGTTCATTTTCGAACGCCTGCGCAGTTACCTGCGCGAGGCGGGCTATACCGCGAACGAAATTGAAGCGGTGCTGTGCATGCGGCCTGTCCAGCTTCATCAGGTTCCCCTGCAACTTGCCGCCGTGCGTGCCTTCGCCAGCCTGCCGGAGGCGGAAAGTCTCGCCGCCGCGAACAAGCGTGTGGTCAATATCCTTAAACAGGCGGAGGCCAAGGGAGAGTCCTTCAATGGCGCCCAGGCCGAGGCATTGACCGAGACGGCCGAGCGTGATCTGTTCAATGCGCTTGCGATGGCTACCAAGAACGCGATCCCTCTTCTGCACAAGGGCGACTACACAGGTTACTTGAAGGCCTTCGCCGTGCTGAAATCACCCGTCGACGCATTTTTCGACTCGGTAATGGTCATGGTGGAGGACGCTGCGGTACGCCAGAATCGTCTGGCGCTGCTGGCGGATTTGCGCCAGGAAATGAATCGCATCGCCGATATCTCAAAGCTCGCCGCATGAGCATCAGTATCGATACCGTGACGAACCGCATCTTTGGAGCGATTGAGGAGCTTGCCTCTTACTCAGTCCTCAGTCCTCAGTCCTCAGTCCTATGAAACTAGTCATCCTCGATCGCGACGGCGTCATCAACCAGGACAGCGATCAGTTCATCAAGAACCCCGAGGAGTGGAAGCCGATTCCGGGAAGCCTGGAGGCGATTGCACGGCTGAACCATGCCGGCTACCGCGTGGTTGTGGCCTCCAACCAGTCCGGCATCGGTCGCGGCCTGCTCGACATGGGAGCGCTGAACGCGATCAACGACAAGATGTATCGTGCGCTGGGCCAGGTCGGCGGACGCATTGACGCATTGTTCTACTGCCCGCACGCGGCCGAAGCCGACTGCGACTGCCGCAAGCCGAAGCCGGGGATGTTTCTCGATATCGCCCAGCGGTTCAACGTGGACCTGGCCGGCGTTCCGAGCGTGGGAGATTCGCTGCGTGATCTGCAGGCCGCGGCGGCCGCACGCGCCCAACCGATGCTGGTGCTCACCGGCAAAGGGGCCAAGACCAAAAGCGCGGGCGGTATGCCGGACAACACGTTGCTGTTCGCCGACCTTGCCGAAGCGGTGCGGCATCTCGTTTCATGAGCATCGTTGCGGCCGTCCTGCGTTCGGCCGTCTTCGAGATCGTCCGGTTCGCGCTCACGGTAGTCTTCGCCGTCATTTCGCTGCTCACCTTTGCGCTCGAACCGCTGACCCGCTATCGCATCATCACTACCTGGTCGCGCCTGGTGATCGCGCTGGCACGGGCGGTCTGCGGGGTTGAATACCGCGTGATCGGCCGTGAATACCTGCCAACAGAGCCAAGCATCGT
>CAYNFN010000015.1:0-3170 GCA_964396485.1 uncultured Alcaligenaceae bacterium | reverse complement strand
GTGCACCATCAACGGACTGGGCGAGCGTGCCGGCAACGCCTCGCTGGAAGAAGTGGTGATGGCGGTGCGCACCCGCCAGGATTTCTTCGACTGCGACACCCGCATCGATGCCACCCAGATCGTACCGGCGAGCAAGATGGTGGCGGCGATCACCGGCTTCGCGGTGCAGCCAAACAAGGCCATCGTTGGCGCGAATGCCTTTGCGCACGAATCCGGAATTCACCAGGACGGCGTCCTCAAGAGCCGCGAGACCTACGAGATCATGCGCGCCGAGGACGTGGGCTGGAGCACCAACAAGCTGGTGCTGGGCAAGCACTCCGGGCGCAACGCCTTTAAGAACCGCCTGCAGCAACTGGGAATCGAACTCGAGTCCGAAGAGGGGCTCAATGCCGCGTTCATGCGCTTCAAGGAACTCGCCGACAAGAAGCACGAGATCTTCGATGACGACCTGCTGATGCTCGCTTCCGACGACACCGTGACCCAGGAGCAGGAGCATTTCAAGCTGGTGTCGCTGCTGGCGCATTCCGAGACCGGCGAAACCCCGGTTGCCCGCATTGTGGTTTCCGAGGACGGCAGGGAAAAGCAGGCCGAATCGCGCGGCAGCGGTCCGGTGGACGCGACGTTCAAGGCGATCGAAAGCATCGTCGCCAGCGGCGCGGATCTGCAACTGTTCTCGGTCAACAACATCACCAGCGGCACCGACTCGCAGGGCGAGGTCAGCGTGCGGCTGTCCAAGTTGGGCCGCATCGTCAATGGCCAGGGCGCGGACACCGACATCGTCGTGGCCTCGGCGAAGGCCTATTTGAATGCGCTCAACAAGCTGCATTCCAAGCTGGAGCGCCTGAACCCGCAGGTTTGAAGTCTGGCGAACCAAACAAGCCCGCTCGATGAGCGGGCTTGTTTATTTTGAGTTCTTATAAGGCAGTCCGCGGAACATCCCGTTAAACTTCCCTCAGTCGAGGGACGGATTCACATCAACCCGCCGATAATTTCCCGATGGTCGCAACGACAACCGAACAAAAACGAAGCGACGGCGGGTTGCACAACATCGTCATCGTCGGCGGCGGTGCCGGCGGGCTCGAGTTGGCCACGCGTCTGGGCCGGACGCTGGGCAAGCGCAAGCAGGCGCTCATTACGCTCGTGGACCGCTCGCGTACGCACCTGTGGAAGCCGCTCCTGCATCAGGTCGCCGCGGGCAGCATGGATATGAACGATCACGAGCTGGATTATCTCTACCAGGCGCGCTGGCACCATTTCCAATTCCGGCTCGGTCGCATGGACGGACTGAACCGTGCGAAAAAGGAAATCCATCTGGCGCCGACCGTGGACGAGGACGGGCGGGAAGTTATCCCCGCCCGTACCATTGCCTACGACACGCTGGTGATGGCGGTAGGCAGCACGACCAACGACTTCGGCACCCCCGGTGCCCGCGAGCACGCGATCTCGCTGGACAACCCGCAGCAGGCCGCGCTGTTTCACTCGCGGCTGCTCAACGCCTGCCTGCGCGCCAATGCGCAGCAGGAACCGCTGCAACCGGGCCAACTGCACATCGCCATCATCGGCGCCGGCGCCACCGGCGTTGAGCTGGCCGCGGAACTGCACAACACCATCCGCGAGTTCGTTTCCTTCGGCCTCGACCGCATCAATCCCGAACGCGACATCAGGATCACCATCATCGAAGCCGCGCCGAAGATCCTGCCGGCGTTGCCCGAACGCCTGTCGGTCGCGGTGCTCGGCCTGCTGAGAAAACTCAAGGTCGAGGTGCTGACCGGCGAAAAAGTCACCGAAGTTTCGGCGCAGGGAGTGAAGACCGCGAACGGCATGGAAATACCGGCCGAGCTGGTGGTATGGGCTGCCGGCATCAAGGCGCCGGATTTTCTCAGGGACCTCGATGGGCTGGAGACCAACCGCATCAACCAGCTGATGGTGACGCAGATGCTCCAGGCCACGCGCGATCCGAACGTGTTCGCCTTCGGCGATTGCGCGAGCTGTCCGTGGCCGGGGAAGAACGGATGGGTTCCGCCGCGTGCCCAGTCCGCGCACCAGCAGGCCTCGCACCTGTGCAGGATGTTTCCGAGGCGCCTGCGCGGCGAAGCGCTCCAGCCTTTCGTTTACCGCGATTTCGGCTCGCTGGTTTCGCTGGGAAAGTTCAGTACCGTGGGCAGCCTCATGGGTGCGATAACGCGCGGCACCATCATGGTGGAGGGCTATTTCGCCAAGATCATGTACCTGTCGCTGTACAAGATGCACGAGCTGGCGTTGCACGGATTCACCAAGGTGTTTCTCGACACCCTGGCGCGGATCATCACACGGCGTACCGAGCCGCACATCAAGCTGCACTAGTCCGGATAATTCATGAAGACGCCCCGCGTGCGGATAATCGCTGGCGTGCCGTGTCTATGAGCAAGCGCATGCGCGGTACAGTGTGTCGCGTCGGGCTACTCGGGCGCTGCCCGCCTCGGCGCTGGAATCCATCATCAAGCAGGTACAGGAACTCGACGTGGCGGAAGTGCACCGGGAAATTGCCGCCAGCGAGGCCGCTGAGGCCGGCAATCCCGCGGCCTGAGAGCCCTGCGTCTGGACGGGCGCGGTCAAGTCGAGGGGTAAGTCCCCGCTTCACCCAGTACGTACCGCTGCACCCGTTTGTCGCGCAGGCGCTCGAGGAACCATTTGAGCGCCTTGCCGCTCTGGCGCGGGTGCCAGGCCAGATACACGCTGGCCAAAGACTTCGTACCCTCCAATTGTTTTCTTACCAGCCGCCCGGCGGCAATGTGCGGGGCGGCCCAGGCAAGCGGCACGTAGCCTGCGCCCAGACCGGCAATGTGCGCGGCCATCTTTGCGCGCATGGTGGGAACGGTCAGCGCGTCCTGCCCGTCCAGCAATCCCGAGGTGCGCGGCGGCAGGTTGCGCGAGGTATCGGCCACGGCCACCGCGCGGAACCGCATGATGTCCTGCGAAGATAGCGGCTCGGGCGCTGTCGCGAGCGGGTGGTCGGGAGCGGCAACGAAGACCAACTCGAACTGCCCCATCGGTTCCACCGACAGCGAGCCTTCGGGCGGTGCTTCCCCGGGCGCGCCAATCACCAGGTCGACGCGCCCGGTCATCAGCGCATCCCAGCAACCGCCGAGAATCTCGGCGGTGAGTTTGATGCGCGTACCCGAACCTTCCCG
>CAYNFN010000014.1:0-4882 GCA_964396485.1 uncultured Alcaligenaceae bacterium | reverse complement strand
CTCGCCGGCAATCGCGGCTTTCAGGTTTTGGCGCGACTTGCCGATCGGCAGCCCGGTCGCCGGGTCACCCACAGCTTCGAGGTACTCCAGATGTCCGTGCGCGTGACCCGTTTCACCCTCGGCGGTGGAACGGAAAACCGCCGCGACGTCGTTCTGGCCTTCCACGTCGGCTTTCGCTGCGAAATAGAGATAACGGCGGTTTGCCTGGGATTCGCCGGCAAACGCGTCCTTCAAGTTTTTCTCGGTCTTGGAACCCTTCAGTGCTTTCATCTTGGCCTCCGTACAGTGATTCAAGTCGATTGCGGTTGGAGAACCGGCGCCAGGAATCCGGGCTCCGGCACAGGAATTAGACTAAATCTAATCTGTAAACCGAGTATAGGGATGGAACTTCCACAAGTCAACCCGGGGCGGCTCCTGGCCGGTGGGCAGTCAGTTAACCGATTGGCAGATCATGATTTAATTTTTCGTTTCGCCTTGTAGTGCCGCGCTCACGAAGGTGATGAACCGGTCCAGCTTCGGGCTGTCCAGCCAGCGCGTGACCACCACCAGATCGTGCTCCGGCGCAATCCAGATCATGTTGCCGCCCGAGCCCAGGGCAAAGAAACTCGACTCCGGCGCACCGGGAAAAATTCCGCGGCGGTTCCGGGACAACCACCACAGGTAGCCGTAGTGCGGGGCGATATCGGTGGGCTGAGTCGCCATGTCCACCCAGCGCTCGGACAGGATGCGCCTGCCATTCCATTCCCCGCGTCTCAGCAGCAGGTAACCGAAGCGGGCATGGTCGCGGGTACTGGCCCAAAAACCTCCGCCCCAGTGACTGCCTCCGCTCACCGACTGCACGCGCCTGCCGCCGATTTCGACATAGGAATTGCGGTAGCCGTGCCAGACCCAGGTACGCGAAGCACCGATCGGGTCCATCACTTTTTCCTTGAGCACTTCCGGCAGCGGTCGCTGATATACGCGCAGCAATGCCAGCGCCAGCCGATTGACGCGCACGTCGTTGTACTCCCAGAACGTGCCGGGCGCCCGCAGCTTGCGGTCATAGCCCTTGCGCCGGTCCGCCACGTCCGGCTTGTCCCAGAGCGTGCCCTCCCATTCGCTGGTCTGGTTGAGCAGCATGTGCCAGGTAACCTTGCGGTTGTGGCTGTCGTCGAAGCCGCCGTCCTGCACGTAGTCGTGCACGCGATCGTGCACATCGCCGATCAGCCCGGCATCGATTGCCAGTCCGGCGACCGTTGACAAGTAGCTCTTCGCCACGCTGAAGCTCATGTCCACGCGGTCGATATCGCCCCACTGCGCCACCAAATAACCATGGCGCACGACCATTCCGGCAGGGCCGCCGCGCTCCTTGGTCTCGCCAAGGATCGCCGGGTAGGGCTCGCTGGCCACATCTTTCTGAATCTGCTTGAAGACGTCGCGCTCCCACGGCACCTCGTTTTGCTGCGCGTAACGGATCGCCTCTTCCAGGGCCGCCGGATCGAATCCCGCCGCCGCAGGCGCGCGGCGCTCCCATTGTTCACCCGGGAAATAGACCGGATCGGCGATGGCGGGCAGTGCCATCGCAGCGAACGCCGCCGCGATCGCAACGCGCAGAAGCGCGCTCAGGACCGGTCCTCCGGCAGCCGATCGCATCATTTTTCACACCTCCCTGTTTGGAATTCTGTGCACAAGATTCGCAATCGGGCTTGCGTCAACTATGGAACTCGCCGCCGAAACCGTTTAGTCTTACCGCAGTTTTCCGGCCCCTGCGGCCGTCCATAAACCTCGACCCGGCCTCATGCTAACAAGAACCAACATCGGTCTCGCGATCGAACAGGACGAGCTCAAAGGCTTTTCGCGGACGATAGCGGAAATCGAATGGCTTCTGCTCGCGCTGGTCCTGGTATACCTGCTCGCCGGCGCGCCGCCGGACGAGGGCCGCATCGCGCTGAACATGGCGCTGTTCTTCTTTGCCGCGATCATTCTTGGGCTGCACTACGTCCAGTTCTACAAGGAGGAGTCGCGGCCCAAGCTGCTGATCGAAACCTGGGTGATGATCGTCTTTATCACCTGGGTAGTCCTGTACACGGGCAACATCCACAGCCCGCTGCTCAACCTCTACCTGTTGCCGATCATTGCCAGCGCGCTGATTTTCGGCAAGCTGGTGACCGCCATGGAAGTCGCCGCGATCCTCGGCTGCTTCATGTTCTTTGCCTACGAACCCGGATCCAAGACGCTGCTGTCGCTGCGCTACTGGGGCGAAATCCTGGCGATGTCAATGCCGGTGATCCTGGTGGCCTACATCACCACCATGCTTACCGCCGACATCCGTTACGCTGTGGACAAGATCAAGCAGGTGTCGGACACCGACGAACTCACCGGTCTGTACAACATGCGCGCCTTCTCGGCGATGCTGCAGCGATCCTTCAAGCAGGCAGTGCGTTATGGGCACGCGTTTGCGTTGGTGATGGTCGACTCGGACAATCTCAAGCAGGTCAACGACGCGCATGGCCACGAAGCCGGCAACCGGCTGCTGCAGCACGTGGTGCGCTGTATTCGCGAACAGTTGCGCGGATCGGACGTCATGGCGCGCTTCGGCGGCGACGAATTCATCCTGCTGCTGCCGGAGACCAACAACAAGGGTGCGCTGGAAATGGCCGAGCGCATTCGCAAGGCGGTCGAGTTGTCGCGTTTCAGCGTGCGCGAGGGCGACACCAACATAACGATCAGTCTGGGGGTGGCGAGCTACCCCGAGGACGGCGGCAATCTCGAGGTGATCCTCGAAAAGGCCGACAAGGCCATGTATCGCGCCAAGCAGAAAGGGCGCAACCGCGCGGTGTCCTATCTGGAAGATACGGTAGCCTGACGGCGTCCCGGCCGGAAGTACGCGCTATCGTCGTAGAACCCCTCCCCCTCGTTCCCGCTCCACCAGCCCGGCACGCCCAGTACCGGCAGCGGAGATAATTCTCTACCGTGGCGAAACCGTTCACGGTTCCAGATGTGCATGGCCAGCAGGCGATCCAACTCCGCCAGTTGCGCCGCCTGAGCCAGTTCAAGGAATGCGCCGGGCACCTGCAGCAGCACGGCTTTTCCGGTCAGGCCGACGAAGGGTTGCAGCGCCTTGGAGAAGAGCGCGTGGCCGAACACACAGAAGCGCATTCGCGCCTTCACTGCGTCGCGCCGGTGCCAGAACAATTCCTTCCAGCGAAAGCCGCGCACCAGTTCGAGCAACTCCGCGTCGGTGGAAACGACCGCCACGCCGTCTTCGTCGAACAGGGTCAGCGCATCGCGCTGCGGCGGGCGGTTGCCCCTGCCTGCCGCAACCATGGACTCGTAGTGGCGGGCATTGATCACGGCCTTGGTGATCGGAAACGTCAGCCACACCAGCGCATTGAACAAGTCGTGCCAGTCGAAAGCCCGCACCTGGACCTCGCCCCCGAGATAGGCGCGCGGCTCGAACGCGGCTTCGAACGATCTCGACTTCGGCGCCTGCGGAACGAAACGCACCCGCATGCCCTGCGCGTTGACGATGCGCAGGCCGTGGTCTTCGGCCAGCACGTTGAGCAGATCGAGGTCCGGCCAGCCGATCGGCGGCAGGCCGGCGGCCACCGGGCGCAGCGGCGCGAACATCTCACTGCGGGTCAGCCAGTCGGTATTCCAGAAGTCGGCCATGCGGTTGAACAAGTGCGATCAGTTAAGATTACGTTCGTTCTCCCCGAATCCATGTTTGCTCATTTGACAGAACTCCTCTAACCCATAGCCCTGGTTGTTCCTCTAGCCTCTTGCCTCTAGCCTCTAGCCTCCTTCACAGTATATCCACGCCCGTTGCAAACATGACTGAACGCGTTGACTGCGCGGTGATCGGCGCCGGGATCGTCGGGCTTGCGGTTGCACGCGAACTCGCGCTCCACGGGCGCGAAGTGATCGTGATCGAAGCGGCTGACGCGATCGGCACGCACACCAGTTCGCGCAACTCCGAGGTGATTCATGCCGGTTTGTACTACGACAAAGGCTCGTTCAAGGCGCGTTTCTGCACCGCCGGGAAACGGCTGCTCTACGCCTATTGCAGCGAGCGCGGCGTGCCGCACAGGAACATCGGCAAGATCGTGGTGGCGTCAGGCGACGACGAGATCGAGGCACTCAAGGGTTACGTAGCCAAGGCCGAAGCCAATGGCGTCACCGACCTGCGCTGGCTGTCGCGCGCACAGTTGCGGGAACTGGAGCCGGACGTCGAATGCGTTTCCGGATTTCTTTCACCGTCCACGGGAATCGTGGACAGCCATGCGCTGATGCTGGCCTACCAGGGCGATGCCCAGAAGCGCGGCGCGGCCGTGGTTTTCGAGGGCCCGGTCCGATCCGGTGAAGTCGGCGTTGACGGCATCGTGCTCAATGTCGGCGGCGACGAGCCGATGACCATCGCCTGCAACGCGGTGGTGAACTCGGCCGGCCTTTTTGCCCAGGACGTGGCGCGCTCGATCCGCGGCATTCCCGCGCAAAGCATTCCGCCGCAGTATTATTCCAAGGCCCACTACTACACGCTGTCGGGTAAGCCGCCGTTCAGACGCCTGGTGTATCCGGTCGCGACCAGCGCCCACCTGGGCGTGCATGTCACCGTCGATCTCGCCGGGCAGGTGCGCTTCGGTCCGGACGTAAGCTGGGTCGATAAAGTGGACTACAGCTTCGACCACTCGCGCGAACCGCTGTTCTACCGCGCCATCCGCAAATATTACCCGGGGTTGAAGGACGGCCAGCTGCAACCCGGTTACACCGGCATCCGTCCCAAGGTCTCGGGCGAAGGCGCGCCCGCTGCCGACTTCGTGATCCAGGGGGCGAAAGACCACGGTGTTCCCGGTCTGGTGAATCTGTACGGCATCGAATCGCCGGGGCTCACCGCCTCGATGGC
>CAYNFN010000013.1:0-4962 GCA_964396485.1 uncultured Alcaligenaceae bacterium | reverse complement strand
GCGCCATGCCAAGACGACTATTCAGCGCAGTCGCCCTGATAATCGCGGGCTGTAATCCACTACCTTCGCCTCCACTAAATCAATTGGAAGTTCAAGAATTCGTGCGGCAGTATGCGGCGGCCACCAATAGCGGCGATGCATCAAAACTCATGGAATTGATTAGTCGCGATCCAAATGTTTCTTCACTCGGTTACGGCAAGATTGATCGAGGTTGGGACGAAATTCGCAAATCTACCGATGCGACCATCGCTGAAACCACAAGGGCCCGGATTACACTTGGCACAGTCGAAGTTACGTCACTCGGCTCGGACTTTGCGCTTGCCGTGGCGCCTATGTACATTTCCGCACTCCACAGCATTCGTCCGGTTGATGTTCCTGGCGGTGTGACTATCGTCGTAAAGCGAACGCCCGCAGGGATACGCCTCATTCACGAGCATTTCAGCGTTGGCACTCCTTGAAACGGAATTTTCTCGGAGTCGCTGTTTAACGTAGTTCCCAAGGAAGGCGCGTGCAAGGGCGGCGAACCCCCGCCGTCACTTTGGTACCCCGAGCCACGTATTCGGCGAGGGCCTGGGGATTAAAACACCGTTTACTCTCCCTTGAATACCGGCGGGCGCTTGGCGAGAAATGCCTGAACACCTTCGCGGTAATCGGCGGAAGTCCCCAGTTCCCTCTGCATGTCCCGCTCCAGATCCAGTTGTTGCGCAATCGAGGATTTTTCAGCGGTGTAAATAAGTTGTTTGATGCGCGCGAAACCTAGCGTCGGGCCGCTCGCGAGCTGCCTTGCCATCGCCAGCGCGGCTGGCATCAGTTCGGCGTCCTCCACGCACTTCCAGATCAGACCCCATTGCGCAGCCTGTTCTGCGCTCAGTTTGTCGCCGAACAAGGCCAATCCCATGGCTCTTGCCGCGCCGAGTTGTTGGGTCAAGAAATAACTGCCTCCGCAATCGGGCACCAGTCCCAGTTTGCAAAAGGCCTGGATGAAATTTGCCGAGCGGGCGGCGATGACCACGTCGCAGGCCAGAGCAAGACTGGCGCCGGCTCCCGCCGCAACGCCATTCACCGCCGCAATCACTGGCATGGGCAGGGACCGCAGATTCATCACCAGTGGGTTGTAGTTTTTGTCGAGTGAGGCTCCAAGGTCGGGTGGTGCACTGCCTGCGGTAGCCGCACGCTCATTGAGATCCTGGCCCGCGCAAAATCCGCGACCCGCGCCGGTGAGCAGCAAAGCACGAACGGAGCGGTCCTGACGCACTTGCGTCAAGGCCTCTCGAATCTCGACGTGCATGGCACTATTGAAGCTGTTCAATCGGTCCGGGCGATTCAGAGTCAGTGTCGCAACGCCTTCGGCAATTTCAAAAAGAATGTTCTGGAAAGGTTGGGTCATCATTTGTTGGGTGAGGAGTGAGGAGTGAGGAGTGAGGAGTGAGAGAGGCAAGAGGGCGTCAGGCTTGCATAGTTGCGTATCGACCTTTTGAACACGGCCTGCGCCGCTGTTTACGCAATTATGCGAGCCTCATCCGGTTGTCCTCTAAGTCCGCAAGCGTTTGGTCAGCTTCGTGCGTCGAGCGTATGATTTGCCGCAACGCTCGTCGAAGAGTGCCCGGATAGCGCTGATCGTGCGGCCGATGGCGCGCCGGCAATTCCCATCGAACGCGACCGGGTGCGCGGGGCGAGGATCAGGCATCACTGCGGCATTGCACTGCCATATAACGCCGGCGACGGGCGAGTTGAATTTCCAATCGTTCGGAGGAGTCCATGAAACCTGTCACTCGTTGGACGCTTGTGGTTCTGGTGGTGATGGTGATCGGCATTCTCCTGGTGCTCTGGAGCCAGCGCGATCAGCAGCAGGCAACACCCGATAGCGGGGTTGCCGAACAGCCTGCCTCGCCCACGGCCCCGGTCACGCCCAAGGCGGACGAGCCGGTGACTGCATCGGTGCTCTTCGACTTCGACCGGTCAGTGCTACGACCGGGGGAGACTCCGAAGCTCGACAAGCTGATCGCCAAGTTCAAGGACCGCTCGTTCGTTCGCGTCGACGCCGTCGGCCACGCCGACCAGATCGGCACAGACCGGTACAACTTGCGGCTCTCCGAGCGACGCGCCGAAGAAGTGCGCGCTTACATGGTCGGCAAAGGTTTGGACGCCGGGAGCATTCGCACCGAAGCCAAGGGGGAGGGGGAGGCCATGACCGGCGAAGCATGCAAGAAAATGGGCCCGGAAAACCGGAAGAACCAGAATCTGGTCGAATGCCTGCAGCCCGATCGCCGCGTGGAGTTCGCGCTCGTAGCCCCGCGCTGATCAGCCGCGCGAGTGCGCCACGGTGTCGGATGCTGGTGAAGCTGAGGCGCGTGGCGAACCGCTACCCGTGATTGACAGCTCGATCGCAGCCACCAGTTTCGCCCACGACCTTACCGTTGCCACGCGCAACATCGGCGATTTCGAACGCTGCAGCGCGCGCTGCTTCAATCCCTGGATGAATACCTGATGTCTACCGCCAAGAACACGACCGACAAGACGCACAGGTTCGGAACACCGATCTTGGATTGAAAAATGGCGCTGACGTTGCATCGAGATTTAGATGCTCCCTCTCTTTAATCGCGAGCAGATCGCCGGCTTTCAGCATGAAGAAGGCGCCAAAGCACTGCAAGGTGCCCGTGCGCTGCTCGACGGGGGCGGTGTGCAGTACACCGTGCATACCGAAGTCGGATGGTCCGCCGAGGTCATCGTGAGGCTCGCGGGCTCGCTGCACTGCGACCACATTGTGATGGGCACACACGGACGCAGCGCATTGACCGAGCTGCTGGTCGGCTCGACGACGCTGAAGGTGCTGCACCCTGCGCGCGTGCCCGTGGTGCTGGTCAAGTAATCGATGATTCGACGCAGCTGCGACGAGCAGGTGCCTGGAGGACAGCAGGGATTGAATCCCGTGAGCGGCATCTGCCTCGACCGGCAGCAGGGATAACGATTGCGGCATGACCCCGTATTGGCGAGCGCCGCGCCAGCCTTGTTGACGCGCCTGAAATGGCCGTGGTAAAAAGCCATGCGCGCGCGGGGCTCACCCTCGAGGGGTTTCCCAAAGCGCACCTCCAAAGGGGAGTAGCTACGGCGGCGCGGGAAGAGCGCCGCTGCGGTTGGGCCGTCAACACGGGGTGCCGGAGAGTTTTCGGGCCCCCGGCCCTGCCGGCAACTTCAGCGTTGCACGCGAGACCTTTGCCTGGACGGCAGTAGCCGAGACTGGGGCTCGTCCGAGGTAAAGGCCGCTCTGCGGTGTTTGCGCACAAGGCGCTTACAGCATGCGGTCCGAGAAAGCGGACGTGAAAGGAAAACGCATGCAGCTGCGCCGGAACCAAGCCCGCTCCGACTCGACGGGCCTCTCCCTACCGAACAGGCTCGCAACGGCCCTGGTGCTGGCTGCATACCCCGGCCTCGCCGCAGCGCTGAGCGAGCCGCCTGCCCTCTTCGGCATTCCCGTCGATTTCATTCTCTTCGCGCTCACGTTGCTCGGCGTGGCGCTGTTTCACCGCCACACCTTTTTTGTCGCGCTCGCCGGCCTCGCCACGATCACGCTCTACAAGCTAGGCTTCACCGGATTCAAGACCGGCGACGGCATCCCGGGCCTCATCGGTCACCTGCAACACGAGTGGGTCATCCTCACCAACTTGCTGTTCCTGCTGCTCGGATTCGCGCTGCTCTCAAAACATTTCGAGGAGAGCAAGGTGCCGGCGGTGCTGCCGAAATATCTTCCGGGCGACTGGAAGGGTGCGTTCGTACTGCTCGTGATGGTGTTCGTGCTGTCCGCGTTTCTCGACAACATCGCGGCGGCGCTCATCGGCGGCGCGATGGCGCACACGGTGTTCCGCGGCAAGGTCCACATCGGCTACCTCGCGGCCATCGTTGCCGCGTCCAACGCCGGCGGCTCGGGTAGCGTGGTGGGCGACACCACCACCACCATGATGTGGATAGATGGTGTAAGCCCGCTCGCGGTGCTGCACGCCTATGTCGCCGCCGCGGTCGCGCTGGTCGTGTGCGCCATTCCCGCCGCCTTGCAGCAGCACAAGCACTCCCCGATCATGAAGTACGAGCCGGGCGGCGCACAGGTGGATTGGGCCCGCGTCGGCATCGTGGCGTTCATTCTGATCACGGCGATTGCCGTAAACGTTTATGTGAACGTTCTGCATAACGACATTGCCGACCGCTTTCCCTTCATCGGTGCCGCGGTGGTGCTGGCGGTCCTGGTATCGGCGCCGCTCCGGAAGCCGGAGTGGAGCCTGTTGCCCGAGGCCACCAAGGGCACCATCTTCCTCCTCTCGCTGGTGACCTGTGCTTCGATGATGCCGGTGGAAAAACTGCCGCTCGCGTCATGGCAAACGGCGATGGGGCTCGGCTTCGTGTCGGCGGTGTTCGACAACATCCCGCTCACGGCGCTGGCGCTCAAGCAGAGCGGCTACGACTGGGGCATGCTCGCCTACACGGTGGGCTTCGGCGGCTCGATGATCTGGTTCGGCTCCTCGGCCGGAGTGGCGCTGTCCAACATGTATCCGGAAGCGAAGTCGGTCGGCCGCTGGCTCTATCACGGTTGGCACGTCACGCTCGCCTACGTCGTCGGTTTCTTCGTGCTGCTCGCGGTGATGGGTTGGCAACCGACACCCAAGCGCGGCGATTTGCCGCTTGCTCGCAAAGCGCCGATCAGTGCCCCGGCCGCGCCTGCGCGCTAAAAGCTGCGACAACCCTCCTTTCCAAATCAGCGAAAGAAACCTTCCATGGAACCCATGCAGTGGCTGACCCTCGCGTTATTCGCGATCACCATCGTGGTGGTCATCACCAACTGGATCGACAGCACGCTCGCCGCGCTGCTCGGCGTCGCGATTATGTGCTGGGTCGGCATCATGACCGAGACCGAAGCGTTCAAGTTCGTCGATTGGAACGTGATGGCGATCCTGATCGGTATCTGGATCATCG
>CAYNFN010000012.1:0-2693 GCA_964396485.1 uncultured Alcaligenaceae bacterium | reverse complement strand
GGTCGTTCTGGAGCATGCGTCAAAGATCCTCAAGGACAACCCGTTCGGCGACCCGCACGTGCGCAAGCTCGCGGTGTGGCTGCCGCCGCAGTATGACGATGGCCCGAGCAGGCGCCGCTGCCCGGTGCTCTATGACCTGGTCGGTTTTACCGGCTCCGGTCTCGCGCATACCAACTGGAAGCCCTTCGGCGACAACGTCCCGGAGCGCGCGGCACGGCTCATCCGCGAGCAGAAGATGGGGCCGGCGATCATCGTCTTTCCGGATTGCTTCACGGCGTTCGGTGGCAACCAGTACGTGAATTCGTCCGCGATCGGCAATTACGCCGACTATCTCACGCGCGAGATCATTCCCTTCGTCGATCGCGAGTTCCGCACGGCTGCGAGCCGCGAGCATCGCGGCTGCTTCGGAAAATCATCGGGCGGCTACGGCTCGATTATCCACGGCATGAAGTACGCGAAATACTGGGGCGCCATCGCCGACCATTCCGGCGACGCGTATTTCGATTTTGTTTATTGGCACGACTGGCCGAACACGCTCAACGAGCTCGCCAAGCATCGCGCGCCGAAGCGAAAAGCCGGCGCCTACGACGCGCGCGGCGAATCGAGCCGCAGGGACCTATCCGAAGGCCTGGACGACGGCCGCATCAAGCGCTTCCTCGCGCAGGTGTGGAAAAAGGAAAAGCTCACGACCGCGGAAGGCCACTGCATCATGAACCTGTGCATGGCGGCCACCTACGATCCGGACCGAAAAGCGCCGCTCGGCTTTCGCGTGCCGTTCAACCTCGAATCGGGTGAGGTCATCGAACGGCGCTGGAGCAGGTGGCGCGAGCACGACCCGATCCATCTCGTCCCGAAATACCGGGACAACCTCAAGTCGCTGCGCGGAATCTACATCGATTGCGGCTGGCGCGACCAGTATCACATCCACTACGGCGCCCGCATCCTGTCGAAGCGGCTCGCCGCGGCCCGCATCCGGCACACCTACGAGGAGTTCGACGACGACCACTCCGATATCGATTACCGGATGGACGTGAGCCTCCCGTTTCTCTACAGGGCATTGAAACCCTAGGAGGCTATAAAGAAACGTCCGCGTCGCGTTTAACGCGCCCGCCGTCCGTCGTCACGACGGTCACGTTCATCGCGGCCTTTTCGCAGCACACAGCACGCAGCATTCCTTTCAATACCTTCTTTACAATACCTTCCCTTCAATACCCCCTTGAGGGGTGCGCTCGACGGGTGCCCTTGAGGGGTACTCGCTTATAATCCACCGCACTTCGAACCTTAGGCGATTTCAGATTCATGGCTCAGTACGTTTACACGATGCGGCGGGTGGGCAAGATCGTTCCGCCCAAACGCCAGATCCTCAAGGACATTTCGCTCTCTTTCTTCCCCGGCGCCAAGATCGGCGTGCTCGGACTCAACGGTTCGGGCAAATCCAGCCTGCTCAAAATCATGGCTGGGCTGGACCAGGACATCGAAGGCGAAGCCATCCCGATGCCCGATCTGCGCATCGGCTTCCTGCCTCAGGAACCGCAGCTCGCCCCCAAGCAGACGGTGCGCGAGGCCGTCGAGGAGGGTCTCGGCGAAGTGTTCGAAGCGAAACGGAAGCTCGAAGGGATCTACGCCGCTTATGCCGAGCCGGACGCCGACTTCGACAAGCTCGCCGCCGAGCAGGCTAAGTACGAAGCCATTCTGGCCACCAGTTCGGGCGACAACGTCGAGCACCAGCTCGAGATCGCCGCCGATGCGCTGCGCCTGCCGCCGTGGGACGCGAAGATCGAAAAACTGTCGGGCGGCGAGAAACGCCGTGTCGTGCTGTGCAGGCTTTTGCTGTCCAAGCCCGACATGCTGCTGCTGGACGAACCGACCAACCACCTCGACGCCGAAAGCGTGGACTGGCTGGAGCAGTTCCTGCAGAAATTTCCGGGAACCGTGGTGGCGGTGACCCACGATCGCTATTTTCTCGACAACGCGGCGCAGTGGATCCTGGAACTCGACCGCGGCCACGGCATCCCCTGGAAAGGCAACTACAGCTCGTGGCTGGAGCAGAAGGAAGCGCGGCTGGAGATCGAGGCCAAACAGGAATCCGCCCGCATCAAGTCGATGCAAAAGGAACTGGAGTGGGTGCGTTCCAACCCCAAGGCGCGCCAGGCCAAGAGCAAGGCCCGCATCGCCCGCTTCGAGGAGCTGAGTTCGTACGAGCACCAGAAGCGCAACGAGACCCAGGAGATTTTCATTCCGGTCGCCGAACGGCTGGGCGACAGCGTCATCGAGTTCAAGAACGTCAGCAAGGGCTCCGGCGATCGCCTGCTGATCGACAAGCTGAGCTTCAAGGTTCCGCCCGGCGCGATCGTCGGCATCATCGGCCCCAACGGCGCCGGCAAGTCCACGCTGTTCCGGATGATCGCGGGCAAGGAGAAGCCCGACAGCGGCGAAGTGGTGCTCGGCCCCACGGTCAAGCTGGCGTACGTGGACCAGAGCCGCGACGCGCTCGCCAACAAGAAGACGGTGTGGGAAGCGATCTCCAACGGGCAGGACATCCTCACCGTCGGCAAATTCGAAATGCCGTCGCGCGCCTACGCCGGCCGCTTCAACTTCAAGGGCGCCGACCAGCAGAAAGTCGTCGGCAATCTCTCCGGCGGCGAGCGCGGCCGGCTGCATCTGGCCACGACACTGATCGCCGGCGGCAACGT
>CAYNFN010000011.1:0-6617 GCA_964396485.1 uncultured Alcaligenaceae bacterium | reverse complement strand
CCAATGACATTTCGACTCTTTCGAGGGACCGGGCGATTCGGGCCGATGTCTGCGTCGGCTCCTCCTTATGTAGGCCGGCTACACGGCGTCCTCGCCGTCTTGCCCTCGACCCGAATCGCCTCGGTCGCGCATGTGGAACCTCGTCAGAGCTTCCCTAAGTCCAGGCGCACGATCAACTCGCGCCGGTGCACGCCGCAGCACATATTGCCGTTAAGCAGAAACGCAAGGCCTCCGAACATTTTCTTCTCGGTCAGCCGCTTTTGCCCGGCAAGACGCTTGCGAATTCGTTGAGCAAGCACCTCGTCGAATGCCATCGCGTGCGACCCTAATTGGTCGGCGGCAGCGTCGCCTTGAAACTGTCGCGCTCGGCCATTGCGGAATGCACGCGGCGCACGCCCGCGAACGGCGCCAGGACTTCCTTGCCCTCAGGCATGTTCTGCACGTAGAACACGATCGGCGCAATCAGCAGATCGGCGATCGTCGGCCGGTCGCCCACGAGAAAATTGCGGCCGTTGTACGCCGCCTCGAGAATGCCGAAGTGCCTGCCCATGTCGGTGCGCGCGGCGCCGATGACCGCCTGGTCGGGCTTGCCGTCCGCGCCCTTGGGAAAAATGTACTGCAGCACGTAACGCACAATCATCGAATCGAAGAAGTAGCAGTGCACGCTGCTGATCCACTGTTCGGCGCGGGCGCGGTCCGCGGGCGTCTCCGGCATCAGCCTCGGCCCCGGGAAAGCCTCGTCCACGTAGCGCATGATCGCGCTGGTCTCGAAAAGCTGCAGCTTGCCGGAGCGGAACGCCGGAATCTTGCCGAGAGGATGGATCGCCTTCACCGGATCGCTGTGCGGGGGCTGTGGTTCGAGCGCATAAGCGATTCCTTTTTCGGCGAATGCCATGCGCGCGCTGCGCACGTGGGTGCTGCGCGGATCGCCGATTATCGTGGGCCGCGCCTCGACCGGCTGCGGCTTACCGGCAAGCATCGCGGTTAGGCATTCCAGGCTCGAAGTCCAGCCTTTGTTGTGCGCATCGCACGCCTCGACGGTGGCGAAGCCGGAATGCTCGAGCGTCATCTCCGTATTGCCGCCCTTGTCCCTGAAAGTCAACGTCACCAACGACTCCGGGCCGACGCCGGCGCCGTCGAGCCAGGCCCAGGTGAACACCAGTTTTTCCGGCCGCTTCACTTCGCGGAATTGCCCGGTAACAACGTGTGCCGATCCTTCCGGCGAATGCATCTCGATGCGGTACTTGCCGCCCGGCTTTGCATCGATCGCCACGCTCGGGACGGTGAAGCCCTCGGGTCCGTACCACGACTGGATCGCGTCCTTCTTCGTGAAAGCATCGAACACGCGCTCGCGCGAATCCTTGAAGGTACGGCTGATCGTGAGTTTTTCGGCGCTCATTTCTTCCTCCTCTTCGGTTTGGTCTTCTCCAGATAATCCGCAATGCGGTCGAGCCGGCCTTCCCAGAAGCGGCGGAAGAACTCGATCCATTCCGACGCCTCGTGCAGCGGTTCGGCATTCAGGCTGCACATCCGCCACTGGGCATCCACGCGCCGCTCGATCAAACGCGCGTCCTCGAGCACGCGCAAATGGCGCGATACGGCGGGCAGCGAGATATCGAACGGTTCGGCAAGTTCGCCGACGGTCGCCTCGCCCTTGGCAAGACGGGCGAGGATCGCGCGCCGGGTCGGGTCTGCGAGAGCGGCAAAAGTATCGGTCAACGGGTCCATGGTTCTTACTTTAGGTTATGGTTAATTAACTGTCAAGTTAAATACAAAGCAAGGGGTGATACCTGAAAGGCGGTGACGGGTGCCCTCGAGGGGTGCGCAGGACTGAGTGAAATCAGCCGGCCGATGGCCGGCGAAAAGAGCGTTGACGCAGAGGATTCTTCACAATACCCCCTTGAGGGGTACCCAAAAGAACGCAAAGTAAGGCGGAGCGGGATGTTGTTCACGAGTCACGGCATTCACAACAGTCACGGTATTCACGACAGTCACGATATTCACGATATTCACGGTTTTGGCTTCGGCATAACTCTGATCTGTGCTTCGCGCAGCTAAGAGTGAGCCTACGCCGCAACAAGCCCGTAATGCGGGCGTGTTGTCACGACATTCACGGCCTATAAGTTCTCCCTTCAGTATGGCAGCGCTAAACTGGCATTTGTGTCCGACACGCCGCGCAAGATCATCCACCTCGACATGGACGCGTTTTATGCGTCGGTCGAGCAACGCGAGGACCCGTCTTTGCGCGGTAAACCCGTCGCCGTTGGCGGCTCTCCCCAGTCGCGCGGCGTGGTCGCAGCCTGCAACTACGAAGCGCGCAAGTTCGGCGTGCGCTCCGCGATGCCGATGGCGCGCGCGTTGCGGCAGTGCCCGGACCTGGTGATCGTCCGTCCCAATTTCACGTTGTACAAGGCGGTATCGCAGCAGGTGATGAGCATTCTTCGCTCCGCCACTCCGTTGGTGGAGCCCTTGTCCCTGGACGAGGCTTACCTGGACGTGACCGAGAACCTGTTGAACGAGCCCTTGGCGATGGAAGTCGCCAAACACCTGAAGGCGCGAATCCGCGACGAGCTTTCCCTGACTGCCTCGGCCGGCGTTGCGCCGAACAAGTTCCTGGCCAAGATCGCATCTGGCTGGAAAAAGCCCGACGGCCTGACGGTGATCGCGCCCGAGCGCGTCGAATCGTTCCTGCAGAAGCTGCCGGTGGAAGCCTTGTGGGGCGTTGGCCCGGTGACGGCAAAAAAACTGCACGCGATCGGTGTGGTGAGGCTGGTGGATGTGCGTGCCGCCGATTGGGCGCTGTTGACGCGGACCGTGGGCAGCCTGGCGGAGTGGCTGATACGGCTGTCGCATGGGGAGGATCCGCGCGAGGTAACTCCGGATCGGCCGTGGAAGTCGATTTCTGCCGAGGATACCTATGCGACGGATCTGGAAGATGTGAAGGAGATGCGGGCGGAAATCGAGAGGCTGGCGCGGCGGGTGGCCGGTTCATTGCAGAAGAAGGTACTGCTGGCGCGAACAGTAACCATCAAGGTGCGCTACGCGGACTTCACCACCGTCACGCGCAGCCATACTGAGGAACCAGCAACACAGGACGTCGCAAGAATCGTGGAGCGGGCGCTGGCGCTGCTGGAACGCACCGATGCGGCGAAGCGCCCGGTGCGGCTTCTTGGGGTGGGAGTGCACAGCCTCATGGAGAGAAACGACCTATTGCCGGCATCTCAACGACTGCCGCTCGAATCCCTGTCGGCGACCTCGGAGGAACTCAAGTTCTGTTAGCAGCGTAAGGTTTGCCATCACGGAGACGAATTTCGGACGAATTTCGCAGAATTTCGTCTCAGGCTTGGTATATTGCATAGGTAATTCGGGCATCAACAGGTGCCCATTTTCTCGTCTGACGTTCTTCCTTCTCTTCGCTCAGGCCGCCGGATTCGGGTAGCGCAACTGAATCTGTTTAATCTCGTCCAGCGTCCCTGTGTCGAGCGTGAGTTGCGCCGCGGCGATGTCCTCCTTGAGTTGTGGCATCGACGTTGCCCCGATGATCGACGCACCCATGAACCAGCGGCTCGCCACATATCCAAGGGCCAACTGCACCAGAGTCACTTTGCGCCGCTGGGCGAGTGCCGCGTAGGCATCCACCGCCTCGGAGACCATCGGCTTGCGGAAGCGAAGGCCGAGCGAATCGAACAGCGTGAAGCGCGTCCCCGCCGGCTTCGCCCCACCCATGTATTTGCCGGAGAGAATGCCCGCCGCGAGCGGACTGTAGGCAAGCAGCGACATATTTTCTCGAAACAGCGTTTCCGCGAGGCCATTGTCAACATTGCGCGAGAGCAGGCTGTAGCTGTTCTGAAGCGTGACCGGGCCGGGAACGCCCAGCTCCCTGGCTGCACGGCGGAATTCGCACACCCCCCAGGCCGTCTCGTTTGACAGGCCGTAGTAGCGGATCTTCCCGGTCTTGATCATTGCGGCCATGCCTGCCACCTGCTCGTGAATTGAGGGGCCGTCCTTTTCCTTGGCGGGATCGAACTCGGTCGCGCCAAAATTCGGTACATTGCGTTGCGGCCAGTGAATCTGGTACAGGTCGATGTAATCGGTCTGCAGGCGTTCGAGGCTGGTGTCCACCGCATCGGCGATCACGTCCGGCGTCAGGTCGGTGCGCCCGTCGCGGATCCAGTCGCGGCGGCCCGGTCCGGCGACTTTCGTCGCGATGAACAAACGATCACGCTGCTGGCGCGCGAGCCAGGTGCCGAGATATTTTTCGGTGCGCCCCTGGGTCTTGGCGTTCGGCGGCACCGGATACATCTCCGCGGTATCGATGAAGTTGATGCCCTGATCGATCGCATAGTCGAGTTGCGCGTGCGCCTCGGCTTCGCTGTTCTGCTCGCCCCAGGTCATGGTGCCGAGGCAAACGCGCGAGACATTCATGTCGGTGCCGGGCAGGATTTGGAATTGCATAACTGGCTCCGTTATGGGACTGTAGTTACTGTGCGGATTTTATACGCCCGACTGAAGATTGACCCCGTCACGCGCTCGATTCATGAAAACTGATACTTTGCGGACCCTGCCCCACTATGCCGGGAAAATCATCGGCGCTGCGTCTGGCGTTGCGGCATGCGGATTATGGCTGTGGGCCCTTGGAACACCTCAGGGCACCTTTTCACTCTCTGCCGTGCATATCGCGATCGGCGTATTGATGATGCTGTTTGCCATATTCGCTGTGATCGCGTCGGTACGCGGTCACGGCGTGGCCCTGGTGGTAGTGTTCATCATGTCTTTTTTCCCGGTTGGTGGATACCTTTTTGGAATCCCGCACTGGCTGCGCTGGATTGGCGTATTGGACCTCGGCTTCCTAATGGCCGGTCTCATGATTTTGTATTCGACACCGAAGACGGCGGAGCATCAAGCGTCGGTCACCGATCAGGCAGATCGGTAGCGGCAGCTGGCCGGCCGGGGTCAAAACGTAGCGGGTCGGGGTCAGGCTGAGCTGTCCCGGGCGTTCTATCGGTGAGCCGGCAAAAAAATTGAGTGGCACAGCTATAAAGTATAGGCCTGACCCCTTAGTTTCTTAGTTTCCCGGAAAGTGGACTGACCATAAGTGCCATGGCCAGGACGCACGTGCCCCAAACAGATACTATTTGCGATCAGCGGTAAACCTTCTGCTTACCGAACCAGCGCAAAAGAGCCAAGCCAATCCGATAGCGGCCGACATTGCAGACCCTAGCAAAATACCGAGCTTCGCCTGTTCAACGTTTTCCGGATTCCCGAACGCGAGTTGCGAAATGAAAAGCGACATTGTGAACCCGATACCGGCCAGCCAAGCAGCGCCTATCAGATGTTTCCAGTGGACGTCCGATGGCAGTCGCGCCAATCCCAAGCGAACCGCGATCCAGCTAAAAAGACTAATGCCTACGGACTTGCCTATCACGAGGCCGGTCACAACGCCGATGGTCACGTTGTTCGAGAGCGCTTGGGCCCAGTCAATACTATCCAAATCGATGCCGGCGTTTGCGAGGGCAAAGATCGGGATAATGACAAAGGTCACCCAGGGCGTGAGGCTGTGCTCGACGCGCTGGAGCGGACTCTGAACCGCGGCCGCGGAGCTTTCCATGGCTTCTGCAATCGATGCCATCCGGTAGTTACTTAGGGGATCATCGGGCGTTTGCGTGTCGCGGCGATCATCCCGGAACGCAGACTGGAGATCATCGATACGGCGCTCGAACTGAGCCGGCGAATACGCCGGTCGGGCGGGAATGGTAATCGCCAGGAGAATACCCGCAAGCGTTGCATGAATGCCCGATGCATGCACCGCGACCCAAAGCAGTACTCCCACAATCGCATACGGTAACGGCTTTCGAATTCCGCCGCGATTGAACAGCAGCAGAACCATCAAGAGGACGACCGCGACCCCAAGAGCCTGCAGGTCGAGATCAGCCGTATAGAAGATCGCGATGACCAGCACTGCACCAAGGTCGTCCGCAATTGCGAGCGCTGTAAGGAAGATGATCAAGTTCTTCGGTATGCGCCACGCAAGCAGAACAAGGATGCCAACGGCGAATGCGATGTCGGTGGCCATCGGAATCGCCCAGCCGGAGGACGTTGGAGTCCCGGCATTGAAGGCAGCATAGATGAGCGCCGGGACGATCATTCCCCCAATCGCCGCAAACACCGGTAATGCGGCGTCCTTGAGCGACGATAGCTCGCCTACCAGGATCTCCCGCTTGAGTTCGAGGCCCACGAGCAGGAAAAAGAGCGCCATAAAGCCGTCGTTCACCCACTGATGCCACGAGAGTTCGAGCCTGAAGCGCTCGCCCGTGGACAGGATAAAGGGTCGTTCCCAAAAGGGATTGATGACCTCCACACCCAAACCTGTTGCAAGGCCCAGCGCGATTACGGTGGTAGTGATGAGTACGATGCCGCCAGCGGTAGTGCGGCGAAGAAATTGCTCGAAGGGGGAGAGAATGCGGCCGAACAGTGATTCTAAGGGGTAGCGATGATTTTCCATTTTCGAATTGTATGGTCAATTCGAAACCGTGGAATACCCGCTTCTGGCTGTTTCTAGCCCCGCACTTATTAGTTGGGGTCGACTTAGTCAGGCGCTGTCTGTCAGCTCAAGTCTG
>CAYNFN010000010.1:0-2835 GCA_964396485.1 uncultured Alcaligenaceae bacterium | reverse complement strand
GAAATTGCTCGAAGGGGGAGAGAATGCGGCCGAACAGTGACTCTAAGGGGTAGCGATGATTTTCCATTTTCGAATTGTATGGTCATTTCGAAACCGTGGAATACCCGCTTCTGGTTGTTTCTAGCCCCGCACCTATTAGTTGGGGTCGACTTGGTGAGGCGCTGTCTGTCAGCTCAAGTCTGAGCTACTACAAATCACGTTTAGGTCGTAGCGGCGTCTAACGCGACAAAGGGTACTGAACAAACATTGGACTTCTCGAACGCAGCGATCCTATCAGCTTGCACACCTCTCTCAGTTGCACCTGGTACTTCATTTTGCACGTGCACGAAACAAGACCTGCGCCAAGTTCATGCGCAAGTTCATGACCCCAAGTTCAGAGGCCCGGCGGTGTCGTGAAATGTGGTCCCGTCTGGTGTGCCCCGGAGTACCATCCGACTCACAGCGGCGTGCAAGCCGGCCGCGGATTTTCTTGGGAGACCTATCATGACGCTTTGCCCGGTTGCGTTGGCAGTGGGCTGCATCAAGTGCCCCGTATTCAAGATCTGCCCCGTCAAGGGGATCATCGGCGACTACAAAAAAGACGCACCGCCGCCGGCGGATTTGAAGAAAAAGCGGTAGCCCTCCTTGAGCGGTCACCGAGCATCGGGGCCGCTCACCTCAACGCGGTGGCAGTTCGCGACTATCTGGAGTCGAGCTGCCGTGCGTCGAGTGCACTCGGTGAAATGCGGGCGCTTACAATCTTGGTAACAGTGCGGAAATCCCTTGACTTTGACTGACGACGGGCGTTCACTGGATTTGCTTCCGCACGCCGGGCCAGGGTTGATTCTCAAGCCCAAGGCATGACGATCCGGTTGTTGCCCAAGACATTCGCTGTTGTGCGCGCCGTTTCGTTCGGGTGTGCCTGATGCGGACGGGCGGCGACCACCTTAAACCCGATGTTTGAGGGTTATCCGACCGGAGCGCCGAAGCAAACCGCAAGGGGCGTGACGCAAGTCACGCCCTTTGTGTTTGCCGTTTCTGCAAAGACGTGCGGGATCGGCAATATCCGGTTCTGACCGTATTCACCCCCTCACATATGAGTTGGGGTCGGCTTGGTCAGGCGCTGTCTGTCTGCCTGTGTCTGAGCTACTACGAATCACGTTCAGGTCATACTATGTTTGACGCGACATTCGTTTCCTTCGTTTCTCTCGAGCCGCCGCGTTTTGCTAGAAGCAACATGGCCATCAAGCTGAACCACACCATCGTGCATGCGCGCGACAAACGCGCGTCAGCCGAGTTCTACTCGAACCTCTTCGGCTTGGGCAAGCCCGTGCCGTTCGGCCCCTTCCTCGACGTCGAGACCGGCAACGAGGTGACCCTCGCCTTCTTCGAAACGCAAGACCCGTTCGAGCCGCAGCACTACGCCTTCCTCGTGAGCGAGGCCGAGTTCGACCAGATCTTCGGCCGCGTCAAGAAGCGCGGGCTCACGTACTGGGCGGATCCGGCCAGGAAACACAAGGGCGAGATCAATACCCACTTCGGCGGGCGCGGCGTGTACTTCGAGGACCCCGGCGGGCATTTCCTGGAGATCATCACCCGGCCTTACGGCAGCGAGGTGCCAGGCTAGGCCGCGGCTAGTTCGCGGCGAAGCAGTAGAACAGTCCCGCGCCCCCCGAGGCCTTGAGCTGGTCCTGGCTACAACCGCGCGAGCCGTGCGAGGAGTTCCAGGACTTCATGTGCCGGGTGTCCTTCAGCCCCGTCAGGTCGTGATGGCCGACGATCGCCGAGCCCTCGCCGCTCTTCGTCCAGTTACCGCAGGTGGTATCGCCGCCCGCCGTCGAATACATGCCGGCCGGATCCGACCCCGTGAGGATGTCGTGCTCGTTCGGCGTATCCCCGCGACCTTTCACCATCTCGCCCTTCTCGGTCAGCGCCGTCTGTTTGTTGATGTTGTTCCTCGCGGAATGAAGGTCTTCGACGTTCTTGCCCACGACCACGCCCTTGGCGTTGCGCCACGGACCCTCGCCAATTCGATCACGCGCGTTCACACCCGCTTCACCGCCCGGCAGGGTGGTACTCAGGTACGCCTTCCAGCTCGTGCGCTTCGAGCCAGCCGCGTTGGCGAGCGTAGTGCAGTGCGCATCCGCACCCTCCAGGCCGCCGAGGTCGGCGCCGTTGCCCTTCCCTATGCTCGTCAGGAAGAACGTCATGTCGTCGCCGCCCTGCTGCGCAATCGCGAGGGATGCCATGCCTGCCGAGACCAGCAACGCCGTCGCTACGATCGCTAGAACCTTCATGTGACCTCCTGTGCTGGAATGGGGGAGCCGAAGTTTGCTGCCAACACGGTACTATTAAAAAGCGGCAAATACAGGTTCCGGGAGGTGTGCTCAAGAACGACCAGGGTACCGCAGGGACCTTGTGAGCGTTTCAGTGTCATGGTTCAACCATCATCTACCACGACCGCCAGCCCGTGTGCAGCGGAAAGTACAGCCCGCGGCTCGCATCACCGAGCGCCGCCGAGTAGGCGTCGAGCTGGGCGGCATAGCGCTTCTGTTCCCGGTCCAGGAATCCTTCGATATCCGCCCCCTCGTGGCGGCTGGTCTTGTAATCCACCACCCACCGGGTTCCGTTCGCATCGCGAATCACGCGATCGATCACATAGCTGTGATCCAGCGTGCGAATGCGGTACTCGCTGATCGCCTCTGGGTGCGGTCCGAGCACCCACCGGCCTTTCTGGTCGGCAATCGAATTTCGCAATGCCTCCAGTACTCGCTCCGTTGCCGCTTGCAGCTCGTCACCACTTACGCCTCGTGCGGAGAGCTGGCCGCGTACGGCGCCGCGGGCCCGCGTTACCCG
>CAYNFN010000009.1:0-9732 GCA_964396485.1 uncultured Alcaligenaceae bacterium | reverse complement strand
CTTCATCATCCTCAACACCTGGGCGCTGTCGGAAGGCGGTCCCGGCAAGACCTCGGTGCTGGTTTTCACCATGCCGTTCTGGGTGCTGGTGTTCGCCTGGCCGGTGCTTCACGAGCGCATCCGCGGTTTGCAGTGGGTATCGGTGGTGCTGGCGGCGATCGGGCTCGTGTTCGTGCTCGAACCCTGGGAAATGCACACTTCGATGTTCAGCAAGACCCTGGCGGTGCTGGCCGGCATGTGCTGGGCCATCGGCGTGGTGTATGCGAAGCGCCTGCATAACCGCGCCCCGGTGGACGCGCTGTCGTTCACGTTCTGGCAGATGCTGGTGGGATTGGTTCCGATCCTGATCGCTCAACTGACTTTCGACCGCGAGCCGGTCAACTGGACCGGCACTTTCATCTTTGCGGCGGTGTTCAATGGCGTGCTCGCCACCGGCATCGGCTGGCTGACGTGGCTGTACGTGCTGCACCGGCTGCCGGCGGGCACCACCAGCCTGTCTTCGCTGGGAATACCGCTGATCGCGATCGTCGCCTCCTGGCTGCAACTCGGCGAAGAACCGGGCAAGTCGGAGCTCATCGGCATGCTGCTGATTGGCATCGCGCTGGCGATCCTGTCCTACCTCAGCATCCGCAGGCACGAAGAAGTCGAACCCATGACGGGGCAAGAGTGAACGGAAATGAACCACGGAGGACACGGGGGACACGGAGGAAAACCATAGCGAGACGAATAGCAGCTCCTGTTTTCGTCGACTTCTCGAGTTCTGGTAATCGAACTACGTCTGGTCGTACCGCTATGGCAGCGAGAAAATCTTTCCCCTCCTTTTTTGTCTTTTCTCCGTGTCCTCCGTGTCCTCCGTGGTTCAATACGGTTCCAAATGAAACCCAGCCAATCGCAGTTTCTGGACGTCCGCGGCCTGCGCTACCACGTGCGCACCTGGGGCAACCCCGATGCAACCAAACTCTTTTTTCTGCACGGCTGGATGGACGTGTCGGCGTCGTTCCAGTTCGCAGTGGATGTGCTCAAGCGCGATTGGTTCGTGATCGCGCCGGACTGGCGCGGGTTTGGATTGTCGGAGTGGACCAACGACAGTTACTGGTTCCCGGATTACATCGCCGACCTCGACGCGCTGCTGCGCCATTTCCAGCCGGACGCGCCGGCGATCCTGATCGGACACAGCATGGGCGGCAACATCGCCAACCTATACGCCGGCATTCGCCCGGAGCGCGTGGGAAAGCTGGTGCTGGCAGAAGGATTCGGACTGCCACCCACCAAGCCGGGCAAGGCACCGGAACGCTACGCCCAGTGGCTGGACGAAAACCGCCAGGTGCCGACGCTGCGACCCTACTCGACGTTCGCGGAAGTCATTCAGCGGCTCAAGACCAACAATCCGCGAATCACCGACGAGCGCGCCGCGTTCCTCGCTCCGCACTGGGCCGAGCAGATGCCCGGCGGCGGCATCCGACTGCGCGCCGATCCGTGCCACAAAATGGTGAATCCGGTGCTATACCGCGTCGAAGAGGCGATGGCCTGCTGGCGGCGCATCACCGCGCCGGTGCTCTGGCTGTGGGGGGACGGGGAATGGATGATGAAGTGGATGAAAGGCGACGAGGCCTTGCTGGACAGCTATCGCGCCTGTTATCGCTCCCTGCATGAAGAAACCATCGCCCACGCCGGCCATATGATGCATCACGACCAGCCGGAGCGATTCGCGCATGCGGTTGAATCTTTCTTGCTCGCCTGAATTTTCCGTCACGCCATTGACCGTGGGGGTCTAGAATTCCCCGCGGAGCCCGGTCGTCGGGCCGACAACAACTTCAATCGGGAGGATTCGGATATGAACCACGCGACGTGGTACAGGCTGGTTTCGGGACTCTTGCTCGCCGGATCGGGACTGCTCGCGAGCCCGGCGCTCGCCGGACCGGTGGAGGAGATCCACGAAGTCGAGGATCGTCGCTACGATACGATGATCCGCGGCGATGCCGATGCGTTGGCGATTACGCTGGCCGAGGAGTTTTTCTACCATCAACCCAACGGCAAGACCAATGACAAGGCGGGTTACATAAAACAGATGCAGAGCGGCACCGTGAAAATCTTCAGCGCCGAGCGCTACGACGTAAAGGTCAATGTCTACGGAGATGTCGCCACGGCGATAGGCGGCACGAAGCTGGATCTCGAGATCGGGGGCGAACGCCGCAAGGCGGATCTGGGCTATCTCAATGTCTGGGTCAAGCGCGACGGACGCTGGCAACTGGCGAAACGACAGTCGGCGTTCACGAAATAGGTCTTACGGCGAGTCCACAGGGACTCGAGCGCCGGTGCGAAAAAAGTAGGCGCCGCGCCAAAGGGTAAGGCCGCCCGCGGCGACGAACGCGGCAGCGTAACTGTTGCTCAGCACGACGATCACCCAGAACAGCATCGGCAGAACCACGACGCCGGCGTAAGTCATCGCCAGCGAAGCCCCGGTCGCGGCGCCGGCCTTGCCGGCCGGTGCGATGCGGGCGACTTCGGAGAGATACACCCCGTTCCACCCGATCGCCGTCGCGCCGTAAGCGAAACTCACTGCAAAAATGGCCGCGAGTGGCCACGCGTCTGTGAATGTCGCGGTTAGCGCCGCTCCGACCGACATCGTCACGCCGAGAATTCCGAGCAGCGCCCGCGGTTTCACCCAGTTGTCCGCCACGACTCCCCACGAAATGCGACCGATGATGCCTGCCGCCATCGCAGTCGCCAGCGCGGCTCCGGCCACCGGCACGGAGAATCCGATTCGCTGGTTCAGATAGACGACGAGGAAGGTGCTGAGAGAGGCCTGCATTCCGGAATAGGTGCAAGACGCGAAAGCCATTTCGCGCAGGCGCGGATGCGCGAGCACCAGGCGCAACGGCTCCAACAGGCTTGCCGGTTTCTTCTGACGGTCGAAATGTTGCCCAAGATCCACCGAGGCCCTGTACGGCTGGATCGTCGCGGCCAGCGCGACACACGCCAGACCCACAGTTAATGCGGATGTCCTCCAGCCGAACGCGACAATCAGGGCGGGCACGACCGCGCCCGCGAGCACTCCACCGATCGGCACGCCGGTCTGCTTCAACGAGAAGATGAAGCTGCGAACGCGCTCGGGGGTACGTTCCGCGAGGATCGCCGAGCTGGACGGCGTAACCGGCCCATACCCCAGGCCCATCACCAGCGCCCCGAGCGCGACCAGCCAGGCGTTGGAACTCGCGATCAGTGCGATGCCGCTGCCGCACAGCAGCAGCGAGAACTGGCTCATGCGCAGCGCACCAACCCGGGCGATGACCCCTCCGGAAAAGAGCGCCCCGAAAGTGGCCGCGGCAAAGGTCAGGGCGGTGACGATCCCTACCCAGATCGCGGGGAATCCGATGTCATCGTGTGCAGCCGGAGCGAATACCGGCGGGGCGAACACCGCCATCGATACCAGCGCCTGGATGGCCATGGTGACGATCAGCGGCCACACCATGCCTTTCATTTGGAATTCAAACCTTCACCGCAGAGGCGCAAAGGCGCAGAGGAAACGCAGAGAAAACCAAGAATGCTTGTCGAGAAACCAAAAACACTCCGGCTGGTAGCGTTGACGGACACACCTCCAAATTGTCCACGATTGGCAGAACTGAACAGTTATTTCTCTTGTTTTGCCTTCCTTTGCGTTCCCTCTGCGACTTTGCGCCTCTGCGGTGAAGATCTATAGGAACGCAGAGAAAACAAAAGAAACTTTCGATATATAAGTACGCTAAGCCGATTGCTTGCGCTAACCGACCGCCCCAGAATTAGCCGCGACGCTCGGAAATTAACAGTTATTCTGCGTTGCCTTCCTTTGCGTTTCCTCTGCGCCTTTGCGCCTCTGCGGTGAGAACTGCAGTAGAGAATCAGGCTTTAGACTGGGCGAGCGCCTGATCGATGTCCCAGAGAATATCGTTGACGTCCTCAATTCCGATCGAGAGCCGGATCATGTCGGGGCCGACCCCTGCCTTGACCTGCTCTTCATCCGACAGTTGACGATGAGTGGTGGAAGCGGGATGGATCACAAGCGTCTTGGCGTCGCCCACGTTGGCAAGGTGCGAGCAGAACTGCAGCGCCTCGATGAACTTCACCCCCGCTTCCATGCCACCCTTGATGCCGAAGGTCATGATCGAGCCGCAACCCTTCGGCAGATACTTCTGCGCGAGCTTGTAGTACTGGCTGTTCTTCAGGCCCGGGTAATTAACCCACGACACCCGTGGATGATTGACGAGGTACTCGGCGACTTTTATCGCGTTCTGCACGTGGCGCTCCATGCGCACATGCAATGTCTCCAGCCCCTGCAGCAGCATCCAGGCGTTGAACGGCGACAACACCGGGCCGAGCGTGCGCATGGTCTCCATGCGGCACTTCATGGTGTAACCGAAGTCACCGAAGGTCTCGTGGAAGATCACGCCGTGATAGCCGCGCGAGGGCTCGGTCATCATCGGGAACTTGCCGTTGCCCCATGGGAACTTGCCGGACTCGACCACCACGCCGCCCATGGTAGTGCCGTGGCCGCCGATGAACTTGGTTGCCGAATGGATGACGATGTCGGCGCCGAACCTGATGGGCTGGCACAGGTACGGCGAGGCAAAGGTACTGTCGACGATCAGGGGCACGCCCGCCTCCCCGGCGATCTTCGCCACCGCCTCGATGTCGAGCACGTTGATCTGCGGGTTGCCCATGGTTTCCGCGTAGAGGACGCGCGTTCTTGGGGTGAGCGCCTTGCGAAAATTCTCCGGGTCGTCCGGGTTCACGAACACCGTGTTGATGCCGAACTGACGGAATGTGACGTCGAACTGCGAATACGTGCCGCCGTAGAGCGTGCTCGCCGAGACGATTTCGTCGCCTTCGCGCAGGATGGTGAGCAGGGCGCACATCTGCGCCGCCTGGCCGGACGACGCGGCCAACGCCGCACGGCCCCCCTCCAGTGCCGCCATGCGCTCCTCGAACACCGCCACGGTCGGATTCGAGATCCGCGAATAGACGTTGCCGAAGGTCTGCAGGTTGAACAGGCTCGCCGCGTGATCGGCCGAGTCGAACACGAACGAAGTAGTCTGGTAGATCGGCACCGCGCGCGAACCGGTAGCCGCGTCCGGGATCTGTCCCGCGTGCAGGCACAAGGTACCAAATCCAAATTCTCTATCTGCCATAAGAAGAAACCGTGAATGTCGTGAATATCGTGAATGCGTGAATGTCGTGAGTATCGTGAATGCCGTGAATATCGTGAATATCGTGAATATCGCGTGACTACGTGACCGCTGGAGGTTCGTGTTTGTGAGTCGTTTTCACTGAAACTATCCTGCTGTAGGTAGTCGCCTTTACGGCATTCACGACATTCACGATATTCACGACAGTCACGGCCTTCACGGCCCTTAATACGGCAGCCATCGAGGCCGCTTCGCGGAGATGATCTTGGTGTTGACGCCAACCCAGTTCAGCCCCCCGAACAAACGCCCGTGCTCCATCTTGACGCAGCGGTCCTGCACCACTTCGAGCCCGGCTTTGCACGCCTTCGCCGCCGCCTTCTCGTTCATCACGCCAATCTGCATCCACAATACCTTGGCGCCGATGGCGATGGCCTCGTCCGCGATCGGTTCGATGTCTTCGCTTTTGCGGAAGCAATCCACGATGTCGACTTGTTCTGGAACGTCCTTTAGCGAGGCATAGCACTTCTCTCCCAAGACCTCCTTGTACCTCGGGTTCACCGGGATGACACGGTAACCGTGCTCCTGCATGTATTTGGCGGCGAAGGCACTGGGCCGGTACCAGTTGGCCGAAAGGCCGACCACGGCAATGGTCTTGTACTGTTTGAGGATGCGGCGCAGCGTGCTGATGTCGGTGTTGTCGCTCATGATTCCCGCCAGATGCGGACGGCCCCGTTGAAATGACAAATTTTATCACTCATGCCGCGCCCGGCTTTCCCTTTGGCAAGTGTTTCCCGAGGGTTCGCGAACCTTGTCTGGTTTTCCGTTCAAGACGGGAACATAAACGCGTGACGCAGAATGCGAAGCGTCATAAACCTCACAGTTTGTCAGATTTGCACGTCTACCTGTCCATCACCTTTGACCGGCGCCAGAAGCATTCGCGCCCAGGCGCATTCCACGTTCGTCCCTGGAAAGTTTGCCGATTTCCTTAACTTCCGCATAGAAGCGCCTGAAGTCGCCGCCGTTCCCGGCGAGCATGCGCCGGAACGCGGGCACCAGCTCCGAATAGGTCGCCACTGGCACCAGATTGGCGTTGTTCAGCTCACCCGCAAAGAACCGGTCGTAGCCCGCAAAGCCGTTCCAGCTTTGCTTCAGTTGCAGATAAGCGGCCCTGAGCCCGGCGAAGATCTCGGCCTTCTTCCTGCGCTTCTCTTCCTCGGCCAGCGGCGAGGCATACAACTCCCCCAGCGTGCCGCGGAACTTCATCACCAGTTCGACGAAGCCGCGCTTGTACTCCTGCGTGGCGTCAAATGCAGCGCGTTCCTCCCGGGTACCCGCCCGGCTAAGCCAGCGGTCCACACCCTCCAACTCGACTGCGGTGGCGAAGGACTCGTTGAACACGGTGTCGCCGGAAACGTACACGACCTGATGCGCAAGTTCATGGAACGTCAAGCGCGCGATTTCGGCGTCCGGGTAGAAGATGAAGGTGTTCAGCACCGGGTCATCGAACCATCCCAACGTCGAGTATGCGGGGATGCCGGCGACGAATACGTCGTGCCCTTGCGAGCGCAGCCCGGCGGCGAACTGCTCGGCACCCTGCTCACTGAAGTAACCGCGGTAAGCGACGCAACCGGCAAACGGAAAACACCATTCAACCGGCGCGATCGAGAACTCCCCGGTCGCGAACACGTTCCAGACTGCGAACGGCCGCTGTAGATCCGCATACTTGCGATAGCTCTGGTTGTCGGGAAGCGCCAGCTCGCGGCTGGCGAACTCCCGTACCTTCAATGCCAGCGACAGCCGCTCGAGCAGCTTGGAATCGGTGCGTTCGTCGCTCACGACCTTTTCGATCGGCCGACTGCGGTTCCAGATTTCCATCTGGCCGCCCACCGCCTGGAAGTAGTAGCCGATATTTGCGCAGCCGCAAAGGCTTGCGGCCGCAACCGTCATCAGCAACGGGCTACGCATGCCTGAAAGTCCCATTATGCAGGAACGCACAGGCGGCACGCGCCACAGCGGGCGAGATCAGCATCCCGGTGTGGTTGATGTGCAGCACGATCGACTCCTTCGCGCCGGGAACGCGCGTTTCCTCCACACGCGCTACGCCATCGTTCGGCTTTGGCAGGCGAGCCACCAGTCGGCCCAGTCCAAATGCAAAATCCCCCGCGATCACGCCCAACTCCACGCCATTCGGAATCGGCAGCCTCGGCAATCGCATCCAGTCCTTCACTGTCCGCCCCAACATCTTTTCGCCGATGGCCGATCGCGCCAAGGCGACGGCCGCCGTGATTCCCGCGTAAGGACTGCCGATCAATACCACGCGCCGTGCTTTCAGATTCTTGTCTTTTTCCAGCGCCGCAAGAATCAGCAACCCTCCCAGGCTGTGGCCGACAAGGTGGAGTGGCTCCGTCTCCTGCTCCCGGCACAAACTCGCCAGTCGGGCAGCATTGTGCTCGAGGCCGTCCCCGACGGACGCATAGGAAAAGCGCACCACGTCGAATCCGCAGCGCGCCAGTTGCCAACCGAGCGGCAGCATCGCTGCGCCGTTCATCCACAAACCGTGGACCAATACGACGCGAGAGGATGAACCTGAATTCACGCTAATTGCCTTCGTTATCCACAAATTTTTCGCGAAGCCCCGGCTTCCGGCTGCTGGTGTTCCTGTTATCCGGACGGATGCTGCAGAAGGAAGTGTAGTGGGGCGTTCTGCCGCGTGTCCCCTCGATGCTGATTGGCCTGACCATCGACCACCGCCGGCACGCGAAGCTCCGTCGCAAACAGATCGGTGGACTTGTCAGTGTGCTGCTTGCGGTCAGCGGACGTTCCCTGCTGTGGAAAGCAATTTTTTTGTCTTTGCTCAGTCCTGAGTCCTCAGTCCTGCTTTCCTCAGGGCCTTTCCATCCTGCAGGTCGTCGGCAGGATGTTGTCCTTCGCTTCTATACGCACATCGGACTTCCAGCCGTAACCGGTATCGTCGGCGTCGTACTTCACGTCGACCGTGCCGGCCTTGACGAAAGTCGAAACAAAAAGCGGCATGATTATCTGGTGATCATCGGCACGCATCCACACTTCTCCGACGCCGCCGTCGTAGCGCATATTTTCAAGCGCCTTTGCGATCCTGACCGGATCCGCCGAGCCGGCCCTGTCGATCGCGCGCGCCAGCATCTCGACGAAGTACTTGTAGGGCATGAATCCCCAGTCCTCCTTGTAGCGCTTCTTGTAGTCCAGGTAGTAGCGTTCGAGGGGATGGCCTGCGATGTTGGCGTTCCAGCCCGCCACCGTCTTAACGCGGTTGGCGCCGGCAGCGCCAAAGGCGCGCGGCGTACCGACCAGAAAGCCGTAGTTGGTATAGAACGTCGCCTTCAGTCCGGACTCTTCGGCTGACTTGATCAGCAGCGCGAGGTCGCTGCCCCAGTTGCCGGTCAGCACCGTATCCGCGCCGCTCGATTTTATCTTCGCGACATAAGGGGCGAAATCCTTCACTTTCCCCAGCGGGATCAATTCGTCTCCCACAATCTCGATGGCGGGACGTTTTCTGCCGAGCATTTCCCTCGCCACCCGCTTGAAGGAATGCCCGTAGGCGTAGTCCTGATTTATCAGGTAGAGTTTTTTGGCGGCCTTCTTCACGAACAGGACGCCCGTCAGCGCATCGATTTTCATGTCCAGGTTGGCATCGAAGCGGAAGTGCCAGAAATTGCATTTCTCCTCGGTGAGAATCGTGTCGGTCGCGCCGTTGTTCAGGTAGAGGATCTCGTGCCCGGGATTGCGCTGGTTGTACTTGACCACGGCGTCGGTCAGCGCGTGCGCGACATGCGAACCGACGCCCTGGGTAATCAAGCGGATATTCTGGTCGGTCGCCTGCTTGAGCACAACGAGGCTTTCCTGCGGACTGGACTTGTTGTCGAACAACACCAGTTCCAGCCTGGCGCCGCCCAGCACACCGCCGCGCGCATTGATCTCGTCCACCGCCATCTGGGTATGGCGGCTTCCCATCTCTCCCTGTAGCGCCGCCGGGCCGCTGAACGGATCGATCACCGCGATCCTGATGGTCTCCGCGGCGGCCATCGATACGCCGACCGACGCCCATGCCAGCACGACGGCCGCACGGCAGAATTTCCGGATCATTCCGAGCCCCCGATCTTGTTCATCTGCCGGCTGGCGGCCTCGACTTGACTCAGTCCAGGAAGCCCACCGAGCGCGGCAACCACAGCGCGATCTGCGGGAACACGATCACCAGGATCAGACCGATGACTTGCAGCGCCACGAAGGGAATGATGCCGCGATAGATATGCGCCATCGTCACCGAGCGCGGTACTGTTCCCTTCATGTAGAACAGCGTGAAGCCGAACGGCGGGGTCAGGAACGAGGTCTGCAGGTTCACCGACATCATGATGATGAACCAGGTGAGGAATACGAGCGGCGCGCCTTCGCCGATGTGCGGGCCGAAGTTCACGCCTTGCAGCACCGGCGCAAACACCGGCAGGACGATGAGGCAGATCTCGATCCAGTCGAAGAAGAAGCCAAGCACGAACACCAGCACCATCAGGAAGGTCAGGATTTCCCAGCCCGTGTT
>CAYNFN010000008.1:0-9514 GCA_964396485.1 uncultured Alcaligenaceae bacterium | reverse complement strand
TGTCGATATACCCGAGCACCTTGTCGTACTGCGGTCGCGTGGTGATCGGACCGACCTGGGTGTCGTAGCTCATCGGGTCGCCCATGCGTGCCGTCTTCGCCAGCGTGAGCAGCTTGTCCAGGAAGGCGTCATGAATGCGTTCCTGCAACAGCAAGCGCGAGCCGGCAATACAGGTCTGGCCGGTAGCGGCGAAGATTCCGGACACGGCGCCGTTGACGGCATCGTCGATCTTGGCGTCGGCGAAGACGATGTTCGGCGACTTGCCGCCGAGCTCCAACGTAACGCGCTTGAAGGTCTTCGCCGCCAGCTCGTTGATCGCGCGCCCGGTGGCGTCAGAACCGGTGAATGCAATTTTTCGCACCAGCGGGTGGCCTACCAACGCGGTGCCGACGTCTTTGCCGAACCCGGTGACTACGTTGACGACGCCGGGTGGAAAACCGGCCTCCTCGACCAGCCTGACGAATTCCAGCGTGGACGCGGAGGTGAACTCGGAAGGCTTGACCACCACCGTGCAGCCCGCCGCCAGCGCCGGGGCGAGTTTCCAGGCAGCCAGCAACAGCGGCGAATTCCAGGCTGTGATCGCGGCCACCACGCCGACCGGCTCGTTGCGGGTGGAGTTGAAGTAGCCTTTCTTGTCCAGTGGAATCACCGCGCCCTGGATCTTGTCGGCGAGGCCGCCGAAGTAGTAGTACCACTGCGGGACGTAGTTGAGTTGCGCCTGCATCTCGGCGATCAGTTTGCCGTTGTCGTGCACCTCGGTTTCGGCGAGCCGCTTGGCGTCGCGCGCGACCAGATCGCCCAGCCGGTGCAACATCAGCCCGCGCTGGGTGGCGGTCAACTGCGGCCACGCACCCGTGGTCAAAGCGCGGTGCGCCGCCTGCACGGCGCGTTCGACATCCTCGGCATCGCCTTGCGCGACTTTGCTCCAGGGCTCGCCGGTGTAGGGATTGAAACTGTCGAACCACTTGCCGCTTGCAGGGGCGACGAATTTCCCATCGATGTACTGGGAATACTTGTGCATGCTCATGTCCATGGGTGTTTAGCCTCGCCGGTCTTTGGTCGGATGCAGTTTAGCAGTGTTGCATGTCGTTAGCGGTCGTTGTTGTGCCAGAGAACGCCGAGAGTACCGAGAGAAAAACCGGAAACTTAACCACCAAGGCACCAAGACACCAAGACACCAAGGAATGCAAATGGGGACCTGGAAACTTTGTCAGTTGTTCTTGGTGCCTTTGTGCACTCCTCAACGGCACCCGTCGAGCGGGTATTGAAAAGAAGGTATTGAAATGAATCTTGGTGGTAAGAATTGGTTCGGCCATCGCATCGTCCGCATTGCAGCGGAATCAAAGAATCCGCTCGCCGAATTTCGCCACTGCGGGCTCGGACAGCGTCAGACCCAATCCCGGGGCTTCGTTAAGCTTGAGCCATCCGTTGGCGATCCGCGGCGGGTTCTCAAACAGTTCGGCCTGCAAGGGATCGCGCTCGGGATCGGTAAAGGATTCGACGATGCAGCCGGCAGGGCTCGCGGCGACCAAATGGGCATGGATGAAGCAGTCGTGGTGCGGCGCGACTTGTACGTGGTTGAGCTCGCACAGCGCGGCCAGCTTGCGGCCTTCGGTGAAGCCACCCATCATGGTGCAGTCGAACTGAAGAATCTGGATCGCCTGTTCTTCGAGCAGCGCCCGGCAACCATAGCTGGTGAGCTCGCTTTCACCTGCTGATAACGGGATGCGGGTCTTCTGGGCGAGCAGCTTGAGCTCGCGGCGGTCGTCGGCCCAGCGCACCGGTTCTTCCAGCCAGCGGGGCCGCAATGGCTCGAGCAGGCGCGCACCTTCGAGAGCGGTGGCCAGATCCCAGCCGCGGTTGACATCGACCATCAGGTCGTTTCCCTCACCGATCACCTCACGCACGACGGCCAGCCGTTCGAGGTCTTCGGCGAGTCCGGCGCCGCCGGCTTTGGCCTTGAAGCCGGTATGCCCCTGCGCTTTCAGCATTTCGATCTCGTCGCGCAGTTCGGCCAGATCTTTCCCGTCGCGGTAATAAGCGCAGGTGACATAGCACGGCACCTCATTGCGGTAGCCGCCGAACAGCCGGTACAAGGGCAGACCCGCGACTTTGCCAACGATATCCCAGGCGGCGATGTCGACTGCGGCGGAGATCCGCACCAGCGCCTCCCGCGACCAGCCTTTCTCGTGAGCAAGCCGCTGCGAGGTCAGCGCGAACAACTTCTGGTACAGGCGCTCGGGGGCCAGCGGATCGGAACCAATGATCAGCTCGGCAATACCGCTGCGAAAGGCGTGAATCGGCGCCTCGACCGGAGTGTAGCTGGTCGCCAGACCGAAGCCTTCGACCCCCTCATCGGTGCGCATCCGCACCAGGATCTCGTTGGCTCTGGGAACAATAAAATGACTCACCCAGTGCGGACGCCCGGTACCGGGCGCACGCAGGATGTAGGCCTCGAGTTGCACGATCTTCATGTCGGATATTCGCAGCGCGTCACGATCGGAGCAGAACAATACCGCAATCGAGCGAGACGGCTACCGCGGCGGGATACGGCTCATGCACGGCTCTGTATCGAGATGACGCGCGCCAACGCCCCCCAGGGAAGCTCTGCATAAGTCCCACGACGCGCGTTGCGCCAGGTGCGGATGACTTGCCCGGCGTTATTAAACGATTACGCGCTCTGCTGTCGCGCCTTCGCTATATACCCGTAATACGCGTTGGTGCGTTCGATGCCTTGTTGCTGGTACTCCCGTTTGATCACTGCCAACTTGTCCGCCGCAAACGCAGGCCCTTGCGCCCGGCCAGCGTCGTAGTTGTACAGGCGCGCCGAATTGAGGCCGAAGATCGCCTGCTTGGTCGGGCTGTTCGGCCCGCCCAGCGGCTTCCATTTGTGTGTCTTGAGCATGTCCTCGGGGATCTCGATGCGGCGCATGGCCTCGATTTGCCATTGCGGAGAGCCCCAGAATACAGAGTCCGTGCCCCAGACGACGTGGTCGGCGCCCATCATGTGGACCAACTGGCCCAGAACCGCCGTGCAGAAGCGCGGGTTGGTCACGCAGGTGCTGGCGAAGGTCGTGCCGATCTCGGCGTATACGTTGGACACCCCGTACTGCTCCGGAATCCGGGCCAGGTCGGTGACCCATCGAATGTATCCCTTCTGGTCGAACTCGGCCATCTCCTGCTCGGGAGTGATCGAGCCGAACGGGCGGATGGCAGCGTGATAGATCACGAAGTTCATCTGCGGCCAGTCCTTCGCGGCCTTGCCCACGTCATCCGGTGTAGCGTGCTTCCAGGTACCCGGGAAAGCCACCTCGTAGTCGTTCGGCATGATGCCCTTGTGGACGCAGATGGTGTTGATGCCCGCCTTGAGCGCCTTCTGGTAGAAGGGATACATCAGCTTCTCGTCGTCCAGGCGCCAGGCGAAGTTGGAGGGAGGGTAAAACGGCGCGCCCAGCGTGTATGCCTTCCAGCTCGCCGGCGACAGCGTCGCAATCGCCCGGTCGACCTCGTCCATCCAGTTCGGGTATTTGGGCGTGATGACGAAGTGCCCCACCATGCGACGGCTGCCTGCGACCTTGTTGATCGCGTCGACCGCCTGCTTGATGTTGTCGTTGGAGAGAAACCAAAAGCTTGGGTCGTCGCCCGGTGCGCCCGACAGCAGCGCGACCGTGGTGTCGCTGTCCAGGTAAATTTCCTTGACGTAGTTCTCGAACTTGAACCGGGCCAGGGTCAACGGCATGCTCTTGAGCAGATCAGGATTCGCGCCGACCTCCGAGAGCCATTTCGCGCCGCCGAGCATGCCTTCCTTGTCGAAGCCGTCGTGCACGAAATGGGTCTGGACGTCGAAGATGAACTGGCCCGAGAGCTCTTTCGCGCGCTCGGCGGCAACATCCAGATCGCGGGCCTCAGCCTCGGTCACCGCGAAGATCGGGCCGAATACCTTGTTCATCGCGACGAAGGCCATCGCCATCCCGGCACTGGTGGCGAGGAATCGCCTGCGATCCAGCTTGAGCCGAGCGCCCTGCTCGTCTGCAAGCTCCTTGATCAAGCCCTCCACTTGTTGCTGCTTCAGGGTCTGGGGCAGCGGGTTGTACTCGCCGTTCGAGACCACCTGCGTGGGAATCGGCGAGCGGAATGCGTTGCGCTGCGCCGGCAGTGTCTCCTGCAGCTCGCGATCACTCATGTGAACTCCGGGGACCGGGAGTTCGTGCTGTGTTGTCATGGCCCTCCTCCTTCCGTGGTCAACTGGTGTATGGTTCAAATAACTTAAGCTGCGAGCAAACGCTCCGCAGCAAGTGCCGCTCCATCAGAACGCAAACTTCGGGCGCCCGCGCCACCGGTCGCGGTACTCCTTGCCAAGACTGCGACGACCTTCCGGTTCGCCGCGCCCTGCGGGCTCGCGGATGGCGAAATCACAATGTACGCCATTCCGGTCGTGATCGTCCGGATGACCTTCGACTAGCGCCCCGATCGATTAACCACAAGCCAATCGCCAATGGAAAGAATACTCGAACCCGAAATCATGGAGGACGCTGAACAGGCGCTCGCCTACGCAAAAGCGGACTTCTCCACCTCCAACCAGTGGTACGTGGATCACCTGCTGGCCGATTTTCCGAAGAACCTGGGCAATGTTCTCGACATAGGCTGCGGTCCGGCCGACGTGCCGGTAAGACTTGCCCGCGCCCATCCCACGATTCGCATCACCGCCATAGACGGCTCCGGCGCCATGCTCGCGCTGGCGCAAAAAGCGGTCGAGGCCGCCGGCCTGCAGAAGCGCATTGCCACGGTGCAAGGCACCATTCCCGGATTGCCTTTCGACGAGCACAGCTTCGACGCGGTCCTGTCGAAGGACCTGCTGCATCACCTTCCGGATCCGATGGTATTGTGGAGCGAGGCCAGACGCTTGGGCCGGCGTGGCTCCGCGGTCTATGTGATGGACCTGTTCAGGCCCGCCTCGCCGGAAGCCGCACGCTCGATCGTCGAGACCGTAACCGGCAACGAACATCCGATTCTCAAGGAAGATTTCTACAATTCGCTATGCGCCGCGTTCACCGCCGAGGAGGTGCGCTCGCAAGTCGGGCGGGCCGGCCTCGGTCTCGACGTGATCCAGATCAGCGACCGGCACATACTGATACGCGGGCTGCTGCCGTAATAGAGTCCGTGAATACCGTGAATGTCGTGAATGTCGTGAATGTCGTGAATACCGTGAATGCCGTGAATGCCGTGACTGTCGTGACTGTCGTGAGGAATAGGGCTCGGGACTCAGTGAAATGCCGTGACGGCGTGACGACGTGACGACGTGACGACGCATCATAATCTGGCTTATCTTTGCTCCCTTCGTGTGCATTTGCGTTGAACGCTCTTCGGGTTCTCAAAATGTCCCTGAAAATCAATATTCCATATCGTGCATGCCAGGGATTACAGTGCGCGTATTGCGAATAAACTTTGAGTTTGCTTTTCCTTCGCGTACCTTTGCGGCCTTTACGTTGAATGCTTCTTGGGTTCTCAAAATGTCCCCGACGATCAAGATTCCATATCGCACATGCCAGAAACACACATGCGCATTTCGCGAACAAACCTTGAGTTTGCTTTTCCTTTGCGTACCTTTGCGCCCTTTGCGTTGAACGCTCTTGGGTTTCCGGAATGTATCTGAAAGTCGACAACAGAAAGGTCTACGCGTACACGGCCAATCATCCGTTCGACGCGGCGAAACCGACCGTGGCGTTCATTCACGGCGGGGCCCACGACCACAGCGTGTGGGCATTGCAGAGCCGCTATTTCGCCTATCACGGCTGGAATGCGCTCGCGGTAGATCTGCCCGGTCACGGAAAATCGGAAGGCAAGGCACTCGACCGCATCGGTGATATCGCCGACTGGGTGGCACGCGTGCTGGACGCGGCCGGCGCGGGCACAGCTTCACTGGTCGGACACAGCATGGGGTCGCTGGTCGCGCTTGAAACCGCCGCGCGTTATCCCGCCCGCGTGACGAAACTGGCGCTGGTCGGCACCGCGGTGCCGATGCCGGTCTCCGAACCGTTACTCGATGCGTCGAAGGCGAATGATCACATCGCCTACGAGATGACCAACGTGTATTCGCACAGCAACGCAGCACAAATCGGCGGCAATCGCGTGCCGGGAATCTGGATGATGGGTTCCGCAATGCGGCTGATGGAGCGTTCGGGCTCCGGCGTGCTGCATGCGGACTTTTCCGCGTGCAATGCGTATGGCAACGGGCTGAAAGCCGCAGCGCAAATCAAATGCCCGGTCCTGCTGATCCTGGGCAAGCGCGACCAGATGGCGCCGATGAAGGCGGCGCAGGCTCTCGCGACAGAGATTCCGAACGTGCGCACTGTGGCACTGGAAAACACCGGACACGCACTGATGACCGAGCAGCCTGACGCGGTGCTCGACGCGCTAATCGGTTTTCTCTAAGGCAAACTCGAGGCCTTACCACCAAGATTCTTTTCAATACCCCCTTGAGGGGTGCACAAAGGCATCAAGAAAAACAGTCGAAGTGTTCAAGTGTAGTAGTTGAGATTTGATTTCTCAAGAAACGTCAGATCAGATCGAACCACATTCCCGCATCTCCCTCATCCCCAACCCTTCTCCCGGGGGGAGAAGGGAGTTATCTTCCCTCTCCTTCCGGGACAAGGGAACACTCATATGCACCCGTAAGGGGTGTGAAGCGGAGCAGAGGGATCGAGGGTGAGGGAAAACGGTGCAGTCCGACAGGCTCAGCTCTCTGCGTTCTCTGGCACAACAACAACCGGTTAGCTCTTCATGTCTCTCACGGCAGGTACTGAATGTGCTTCTCCGCCTGCTTCAGCAGCGTCTCGGCGTCGCTGACTTCGAATTTGCCCGGCTGCTCGACATTGAGCGCCTTCACAACGCCGTCCACCACCAGCATGGAAAAGCGCTGCGAGCGCACACCCATGCCGCGCTGGGTCAGGTCCATTTCCAGCCCCAGCGCCTTGGTATAGAGCCCGCTGCCGTCGGCAAACATACGCACCTTGCCCTTGGCGCCCTGCTGCTTGCCCCACGCGCCCATTACGAACGCGTCGTTGACCGACAGACACCAGATCTCGTCCACTTTCTTTTCTTTTAACTTATCTGCAAGCTGCAGGAAACCCGGCAAGTGTTTGGCCGAGCAAGTCGGGGTGAACGCTCCCGGCAGCCCGAAAATTGCAATGCGTTTGCGCGGAGTAATTTCCTCGACCTTGAATGCGTTCGGCCCGATGGTGCAGCCCGGCGTTTCTTCTTCGATGAGTTCCCACACGGTACCGCCGGGTAGCTTGTCACCCACCTTGATAGCCATTTGAATTTCCTCCGAATTCTGATTGAAGTGAGACAATTCGATTGTACAACCCCGTCGGGGAACATACGACTGCGATGAACAAGGCATTCACCAAGGAATCCGACCAGGACGACGAGGACCAGGACACCGGCGCTCCGGCGCTGCCGGCGCGTCCCGCCGATGCTGCGTTGGAGAATTTATCGGCCGTGGTGGGCGGGACGACGGCCCGCTACCCGCAAACGGCCGCCTCCGGCGGTAACGTGTCCGCGGGCCCGGCAGAGGTCAAGAACTACATCACGCCGGCCGGTTACAAGCGCCTTAAGGACGAGGCGCTGAACCTGCTCGACAAGGAACGTCCCGATCTGGTGAAAGTCGTCCAGTGGGCCGCGTCGAACGGCGACCGCTCGGAGAACGCTGATTACATTTACGGCAAACGCCGCCTGCGCGAGATCGACCGGCGCATCCGCTTCCTCACCAAACGTCTCGATGCCGCATTGGTGGTGGACCCGGCGAGCCGCGAAGAAACCGACCAGGTGTTCTTCGGCGCAACGGTCACGGTAATGAATAAAGGCGGCGAAGAAAAAACCTACAGCATCGTCGGCATCGATGAGGCCGACGTGTCGCGCGGACGCATTTCGTGGATTTCTCCGCTCGCCAAGGCGCTCATCAAGGCGCACGAGGGCGACAGGATTACGGTCAAGACGCCTGCCGGCGACGAAACCCAGAACATCGTCTCCGTGGAGTACAAGGCAATAGATTGAAGACCACCCACCTCACCCACCTCATCCCCGCCTTCTCCCCCCAGGTGGGCGGAGAAGGAGTAAAAAAAAGAGACGGGCGGCCAATCGGTCGCCCGTTCTCGTTCCTGGCTCCCTCTCTACTTTGTGGAGAGGGCGGGGGGTGAGGTGCCTCTTACCGTCGCGGCACTCTGCCCGAACAGGATTGCACGGGATTTCTCGTCCACCACGGGCTGGCTGCTGATTGCCTTGCCCTTCTCATAGGCACGCACCACCGCGGGCCGGGAACGGATGCTTTCGAACCAGCGCTTCAGATTGGGAAAGTCGTCCAGATTCTGTTGCTGGCGCTGATGCGGCACCACCCAGGGATAGGATGCCATGTCGGCAATCGAATAATCGTCGGCGACGAACTCGCGGTCCGCGAGCCGCTTGTCGAGGACCGCATACAGGCGCGAAGTCTCCCTCACGTAGCGATCAATCGCGTACGAAAGTTTCTCGGGTGCGTACTGGGTGAAATGATGGTTCTGCCCCGCCATCGGCCCCAGCCCGGCCATCTGCCAGAACAGCCACTGCAGCACCTCGACGCGGCCGCGCAAATCCTTTGGAAGGAACCGGCCGGTGGTCTCCGCGAGGTACAACAGGATTGCTCCCGACTCGAAGACCGATATGGCTGGGCCGGAATCCGCAGGCGCATGATCGATGATCGCCGGAATCCGGTTGTTGGGGGAAATGTTCAGGAAAGCCGGCTGGAACTGATCCCCGGCGCCGATGTTCACCGGAATGATGTTGTATGGCGTGCCGGTCTCTTCCAGGAAGATTGTGATCTTGTGGCCGTTGGGCGTGGGCCAGTAGTAGAGGTCGATCATTGAAGTTCCGTGATTGAGGGATTGAGTGATTAAGTGATTGGGTGAAGGGTGAAGGGGTGGCAGTGATTAAGTGATTGAGTGATTGAGTGATTGGTTTCAATCAGCTAATTACTGAATCACCTAATTACTGAATCACCTAATTACTGAATCACCTAATTACTGAATCACCTTATCACCGATTCTTGGCCCCTCGCCTCTCGCCTCTCGCCTCTCACCTCTCGCCTCTCGCCTCCGTTCAAGGAATGATCTTCTCCCGCCGGAACTCTGCGAACAGACGCAGGAACATATCCTCGCTATCCAGCGCTTCGGTCCAGCCGGCACGGCGCGCCTTGCCCGTATCGGAGATCACGTCCCACTCGGCGGAGAACACGAAGTCGCCGAACTTCCAGGCGGCGATTTCTTCGAACTTGTAGGGCTTGAGACCGTATTGTTTCACGATCCGGTCCCACACCGGCCCTTTGTCCGCCATGAACTGCTGCAGGTTGATGTTCTTATTCGGCCCCACTTTCATGTCGAAGAACTGCGCGATCTTCGGCCACAGGCTGTCCCAGCGGAACAGATCGCCGTTGGTGATGTTGAACGCCTGGTTGGCGCACCGCGGCGTGGTCGCCATCCAC
>CAYNFN010000007.1:0-2732 GCA_964396485.1 uncultured Alcaligenaceae bacterium | reverse complement strand
ATTCCGGCAATCTTCTGTGGTTGGAGGGGCGTGCCGTTTCGTACGGGCGCAGTCTGAGTTACTGGCCCTTCATCGAGATTCTCAAGAACTGCTTTGACATAGAAGACGATGACGCAGAAGACGAGAGCTGGCGCAAACTGGAGCAAGGCCTGCAGGCCTTGTTCGCGGAGCGCACACCCGAGCTGCTGCCCTACCTCGCCACGGTGCTCACGCTGCGTGTGCCGCCCGAATACGAAGACCGGGTGAAATACCTCGACGGCCAGGGTCTGGGGCGCCAGGTTTTTCTATGCATGCGGCAATTGTTCGAGCAGTTGGCTCTGCGCCAACCGGTCGTGCTGCTGCTGGAGGATTGGCACTGGGCCGATCAGTCGTCGATCGAGTTGGCGGAGCATCTTCTGCCACTCGCAGACACCACGCCACTTCTGGCCTTTTTTGTGACCCGACCGGACCCCGAAGGCCCGGCGGCGCGCATCCGCCAATTTGCCTCCCAGAATCCCGGCCAGCGTTTCCAGGAAGTCACCCTCGCGCCGCTGTCGGAGGAACAGAGCACCGCCCTGGTCGGAAACCTGGTCGGCACTCTGGATCTGCCTGCGGCGTTGATCAGTCAGATTCTGCGCAAGACCGAGGGCAATCCGTTCTTCATCGAAGAGGTCATCCGTACGCTGGTGACTGACGGCGTTCTGGTCCGGGGCTCACGCGAGCACCCGTGGAAGTTGGTCAAACCCGTTGACCAGGTAAATCTTCCCGACACGATTCAAGGCTTGCTGCTGGCGCGCATCGACCGCCTCGAGGAGGAAGTCAAGCAAGCGTTGAAGCTTGCCTCGGTAATCGGACGCAGTTTCTTTCACCGCGTGCTCGAGGCCATCAGCGATGCGCAGCGCAATCTGGACAGCAGTCTCGCCGAGCTCGAGCACGCGGAATTAGTCCGTCAGACCCAGCAGTTGCCGGAGGTCGAGTACATCTTCAAGCACGCGCTGGCCCAGGAAGCTGCCTACGGCAGCATTCTCGCAGAGCGCCGGCGCGGAATTCACCGCCGCGTGGCGCAGGCGATCGAAACGCTGTTCGAGGATCGCCTCGACGAATTCACCAGCCTGCTTGCCTATCACTACACGCGCGCCGAAGACTGGGACAAAGCCCAGGAGTATCTGTTCAAGGCCGGTGACCAGGCTGGACGAATGGCTGCCGACACTGAGGCCCTCGAGCACTTCCGTCAGGCGGAGGCAGCGTATCTGAAAGCCTTCGGTGACAAGTTGAGCCCGCTTCAGCGTACCTCCCTTGCCCGGAAAATCGGTGCCGCCTTGTATGGCACGGGACATTACGAGGAGGCGCTCGAGCAGTTTCGGCGCGCCCTATCACAGCTGGGCTTGCGCTATCCCACCTCCCGCTGGGGAGTTCGTGGCGCGATGCTGAGGTATCTCGCGGCTCACTTTATCCGGCGTCTGCGGCGGCGCCTGGGTATGCCGGTCAAACGTGACATGGATTCCGAATCGGCACAAGAAATCTCCTCCGTTTGCCATCTCATGTCGTGGATGGATTACTTTCTCGACAAGGAGCGCATGGTGCTCGACAGTCTCCTTGTATTGCACGCGGGGGAGCACAGCCACTATGCTCCTGCGGAGGCCAGAGGCCTCAGCAGTCTGGGGTACGTGTTCATGACGTTCAATGCCCGCCGGCTCGCCCGCAGCTATCACACTTGGGCGGGCGCTGTCGCGCAACGGACGAACAACCCGTCTGCTATCGCGTTTGCAGCGTTCACATTGGGTTCCCTTGATTTTTTTGAGGGCTCGTGGGACGAGTGCATTTCGGTCTTTGGCAAGTCTGCGACCGCATACCGCGAGGCTGGTGACATCCACGGATGGGGAGGAGCGATACTCCTGCTTACCTTCGTCGTCTATTTCCGTGGCAACCTCCCGCTTGCAGTCACGCTGAATTCCGAACTCGTGCGCGCGGGGGAGGATGCGGCGGAGCCACAGGTCGCCTCGTGGGGATATCAGAATCTGGGCTACCCCGGGCTGGCCGGCGGCCCGCTCGACGAAGCGATCGCCAGTCTGCGCAAGGGGCAGGCTCTAGCGGCCAAGATTCCCGCCTGGCAGAACCTTGTCTACGAAATGGCCTTGCTGGCCAAATGCCATGTCCTGCAAGGCACGCTGGACGACGCACGGGCAGTCCTTGGCGAGGCCTTTCGTATCATCAAAGCCGAAAAGATGAACTTGCCGTTCGATCAAGTGGAAGTTCTCACCGCGCTGGCCACGGTCGATCTGGCGGTTGCCGAGCGGCTGGAAGATGCGCCGCGGCGCACGGCGATGCGCGACGTCCGGCGCGCTTGTCACAAGGCCTTGCGCTGCGCACGTCTGATGCCAGGCTGGTTACCCGAAGCGCTGCGGCTGCATGGTACGTCGGATTGGCTTTCCGGAAACCAGGCGGCTGCACGCAAGCATTGGCGCGAGAGCATGGAAGTGGCCGAGAAGTCCGCCTTTCCGATCGAGCGCGCGCGAACGCTGTTGGAGATCGGGCATAGGACCGGCGACATCGATCTTATCGAGCAGGCGTCGGAAGTCTTCCGACAAACTGGCGCCAAGGTATTTCTAGCCTTCGCACTCCACTGCCTGGCGCAGCTCCACTCCCGGTCATCCACAGACACCGCATCGGTGCTTCTGAACTACGCGAAGGCGATTGCCGCACTGGAGGAAGTGAAAGCGGATTACGAGCTTGGGGTCGCCTGCAGGCAGTGC
>CAYNFN010000006.1:0-35510 GCA_964396485.1 uncultured Alcaligenaceae bacterium | reverse complement strand
GCGGGAATCAGCGTGGCGACGTTTGCAAGTATCACCGGCACCGACTCGATCATGATGCCGTAGATCAGCCACAGAATCACGCCAACGCTGAAGATCGTCAACATTCTGGCGGAAACATCCTTGCCGGACTTGGTAGCGTACATCTTCAATGCCTGCGGAACGAAAGCGATGGTCGTCAGCGCTCCGGCCAGGAATCCGATCGCGTCGGTCATGCCCATCATGATTTCAGCGTTTGCGGAAAAAGCGTGGCCAGCCCGCGCAGGGCTGGGGTTTCCGCCAGGATCACGTAAGTCGGGACCGCCTCGACGTAAGCAGAGAACCGGCCTTTGCGCTCGAAACGGGCGCGGAACGGCGAATGTACAAAATACTCGCCAAGCCTGGGCACGATTCCGCCGCCGATATAGCATCCCGCGCGTGCGCCGAGCGTTACTACGAGATTGGCCGCCGCCGCCCCAAGTATGGCGCAGAACATGTCGAGCGCTTCGCGGCAATGTACTTCGTTCCCGGCGAGTGCGGCCTCGGTGATCTGCGCCGGGCTCAATGCCTGCGCCGTTACGCGGTCCAGCGCGCACAAGCCCTGATAGAGGTTCTCGAGACCCATACCGCTTACCACCCGCTCGGTCGAAACATGCTCGAAACGCTGCATCAGCCAGCGCAGGATTTCGATCTCGCGCTCGGTCGTCGGGCTGAAAGCGGTGTGCCCGCCTTCCCCCTGCAACGCGATCCAACCCTCGCCCGCGGGAAGCAGCCCGGACACGCCCAGGCCGGTTCCCGGTCCGATCACCGCAATCGCGGTTCCTGTTACCGGCTTGCCGCCGCCGACTCGTCTCAGCTCGTGCGGCTGCAGCGTGGGCACCGACAGCGAAAGCGCGGTGAAATCGTTGATCACATACAGCCGATCGAGCGCCAGAGCCTGGCGCGTCCTCTCGATCGAGAATCCCCAGGGTCCATTGGTCAACTGCACGAAATCGCCGGTGATGCCGGTGGCGGCATCGAGCGCGGCTTCGCGAATCCCAGGGTTGCCGTGATCGGCAAGGTAGCGGCGGATCGCCTGCTCGAGGCCCTCGAACTCGGCGCAGCGCATCACCTGCTCCTGCTGCGGCTGGCTGGAGCCGTCGGCGACCAGCGCGAAACGTGCATTGGTTCCGCCGATGTCACCGACCAGCCGCAACGCTCTGCCCATCGCTACTCCTCATTCGGACCGGTACGGGCGCCGTCCGGCTTCCGTTACAGGATGCCTTTGACGGCCTTGACCACGGCCTCGACGGTGACACCGAAAAACTTGAAGAGATCGCCGGCCGGCGCCGACTCGCCAAAACGATCCAGCCCGACCACCGCGCCTTCCAGTCCGACGTATTTGCGCCAGTAGCCGGTGACACCGGCTTCCACCGCCACGCGTTTGATCTCCTTGGGCAGGACTGCGTCTTTGTAGGCTGCATCCTGACGATCGAAAACGCTGGTACTCGGCATCGAAACCACGCGCACCGCGATGTCTTGTCCTTCCAGTTCCTTTCTCGCACCCATCGCCAGCGCCACTTCCGAACCGGTAGCGATGATCACTGCCCGTGGCCTGTCGGCATCGGCGAGAACGTAAGCTCCGCGTCCGATCAGCGCGATCTGGTCCGGGCTGCGTGCCAGGAAAGGCAGGTTCTGGCGCGAGAACAGCAGGCTCACCGGCCCGTCCCGTCGTTCGATCGCGGCGATCCACGCTACGGCTGACTCCACCGAGTCGCACGGACGCCACACGTCCATGTTCGGTATCAGCCTCAGGCTCGCCGCGTGCTCGATCGATTGATGGGTGGGTCCATCTTCACCCAGGCCGATCGAGTCGTGGGTGAACACGAACAGGCTGCGGATTTTCATCAGCGCCGCCATGCGCAGAGCGTTCCTGGAGTAATCGGAGAATGTCAGGAAGGTACCGCCGTAGGGGATCAGGCCGCCGTGCAGCGTCATCCCGTTCATGATCGCGGACATGCCGAACTCGCGCACGCCGTAATAAATGTAGTTGCCGCCGCCGTCCTTCGAGACGGTTTTGGATCCGGACCAGAGCGTGAGATTGGAACCGGTGAGGTCCGCGGAACCGCCGACAAGCTCCGGCAGCAACGGCGCCAGGTTTTCGATCGCGTTCTGCGAGGCCTTGCGGCTGGCAATAGATTCTGCCTTCGCGTTGACCCTGGCGAGCAAGTCTTGCGCATGCGTGCGCCACTGATTCGGCAACTCGCCATTCACCCGTCGGGTGAATTCGCCGGCTTGGTTCGGAAAGGCCTTGGCGTAAGCGGCGAACTTCCGCTTCCAGCCGGCTTCCAGTTCGGCGCCTTGCGCCCGCGCATCCCAGCCGGCGTAGATGTCCTGCGGGATTACGAACGGGGGATATTTCCAGCCGATGTTCTCGCGGGTCGCCGCAACTTCCTTGTCGCCCAACGCCGCGCCATGCGCTTCGTGGCTGCCGGCCTTGTTGGGCGAGCCCTTGCCGATCACCGTCCTGCAGCAGATCAGGCTCGGCTTGCCGGTGGCTTGCCTGGCCTGGACGATCGCAGCATCCACCGCGGCGACGTCGTGGCCGTCGACGTCACGCAGCACATGCCAGCCGTAGGCTTCGAAACGCTTCGGCGTGTCATCGCCGAACCAGCCGCTGACGTGGCCGTCGATGGAAATGCCGTTGTCGTCGTAGATCGCGATCAGCTTGCCCAGGCCCAGCGTACCGGCAAGCGAACAGGCTTCGTGCGAAACGCCTTCCATCAGGCAACCGTCGCCGACCAAGACGTAGGTGCGGTGATCGACGATGTCGTGGCCGGGACGGTTGAATTCGGCGGCGAGCAGTTTTTCGGCGATGGCCATGCCGACTGCATTGGCAAGCCCCTGGCCGAGAGGGCCGGTCGTGGTCTCCACTCCCGGGGCCATGCCGTACTCGGGATGGCCGGGAGTCATCGAATGCAACTGGCGGAAGCGACGGATCTCGTCCATCGGCAACGGATAGCCGGTGAGATGCAGCAACGCGTACAACAGCATCGAGCCGTGGCCGTTGGACAGCACGAAGCGGTCGCGGTCGGGCCATTTGGGATTGGCCGGATTGTGGCGCAGATGATGATTCCACAAGACCTCGGCGATCTCCGCCATGCCCATCGGCATGCCGGGGTGGCCGGAATTGGCCTTCTGCACCGCGTCCATCGCCAGCGCGCGGATCGCGTTGGCAAGATCCTTCCTGGTTGCCATAACTGCCCTTCGAGAACACAAAAAATCCCGGCAAACCGGGATCGAGAATGCCGGTATTCTAGCCCGGATAATTCATCGGGACGCCGGACTACTCCTCGGCGCGGCGCGGCAGCTTGATGCCGAGCTGCTTGAGCTTGCGATAGAGGTGGGTGCGCTCCAAACCGACCCGGTCGGCCACGCGGCTCATGTTGCCGCCCTCGCGACCGAGGTGATACTCGAAGTAGACGCGCTCGAAGGCGTCGCGCGCCGCGCGCAGCTCGCGGTCCAGCGGCAGCGACTGCGCGGCGCTGGGAAGCGGGGCCTCGAGCGTGGCAAACGCGTTGGTGACATCGGCAACGCCGATCTCGGCTCCGCGCGTAAGCTGGGCCACGGTCTTCACCACGCTTTCGAGCTGAACCAGATTGCCGGGCCAATGGTAATTACGGAGGGCATTCAACGCCGCGGTATTGAACGCTCGTGGCGGCGCTTCCTTCGCCTCGATCGCCCGCGACAGCACCAGGTTGGCAAGCTCGGGAACGTCTTCGGCGCGCTCGCGCAGCGCGGGCACGCGCACGATCACGCCGGCAAGCAGCCCATACAGCCTCGTATCGAAGGCGCCGCCCGCCACCAATTCGGCCAGCGATGCCGAAGTCGAGGAAACGATACGCGTGTTATAGCGATCCAGCTTGAGCGTCTGCCCCAGCAGGCTCTTCTGCTGGCCGCGCGAAAGCGTATCGATGTCGCGCAGGTACAGGATGCCCTCGGCCGCCTGTCCGACGAGGTTGTTCTCGGCCTGGTCGAATGCAGCAAGATCCTCCGGTGCCACCCACGCCGTGTTGGGCTGGTGCAGCAGGCGCGCACACTGCTCCATCCCGGTCCCCGGTTCGCCGACAAATAGCGCAGGCGATTTCAATGTGCGCAAACGCTCAAGCTGGGCGCGCAATTGATCGACTGGACGCGACTTGCCGACCGTGGCCAGCACCGCCGGCACGCCGGCCCTGGGCGCGCCCTGCTTGAGCGCCGTGCCGACGGTGGAAAGCAGCTTCTGCAACGCGATCGGTTTTTCGAGGAAGGCGTAAGCACCGATGCGGGTCGCCTCCACAGCAGTGTCGATGGTGCCGTGGCCGGACATCATCACCACCGGCATGGTGAGTTGCCCGGTGCTCGCCCATTCCTTCAGCAGCGTGATGCCGTCGGTATCGGGCATCCAGATGTCGAGAAGCACCAGATCCGGACGCACGCGGCCGCGGATCTGGCGCGCCTCGCTGGCATTCTGCGCCAGCCGCACCTGGTGGCCCTCATCGCGCAGAATTTCCGAAAGCAGTTCGCGGATGCCGACTTCGTCGTCCACTACCAGGATCTGGCTCATCTTCCCGCCTGCCTGTTGGCCGGCAGCGCGGCCGCCTCGGCCGGTGCCAGCGGCAGCGTCACGGCAACGCTGGCCCCGCTCGACGGCAGATTGACGATTGCGATACTGCCGCTGTGTTCTTCCACAATTTTCTTGACGATTGCCAACCCGAGTCCCGTGCCTTTGGCCTTGGTGGTGACATAAGGCTCGAACGCGCTGCCGATCATTGCCTCGGGAAAACCGGGACCGTTGTCCTCGATGGTGAGCCGAACGCCCTTTCGAGCCGCATCGGTGCGCAGCCCGATGCGCGGTACGGCAACGTCCGTGACCGCCTGCTCGGCATTCTGGAGCAGGTTGTGAATTACCTGGCGCAGCTTCGCGGCATCGCCCGATATGTGCGGCAAATCAGCGGCCAGGTCGAGTTGTAATGCCGGGCGCGACGACTCGTACAGTCCGAGCACGTCGCGAATGAGCTGATTCAGGTCCAGCGGCTGCAGGTCGGCTTCGGGTGAGCGCGCATACTGGCTGAACGCGTCCACCATGCCTTTGAGCGCCGCCACCTGGTTGACGATGGTCTGGGTGGAGCGCTGCAGAATTTCAGCTTCCTGCTCGCTGAGCTTGCCGGCAAGCCGACGCTGCAGCCGCTCCGCCGAAAGCTGGATCGGCGTGAGCGGATTCTTGATCTCGTGAGCGAGCCGCTGCGCTACCTCGCCCCAGGCTGCGAGCCGCTGCGCCTGCAGCAGACGGGTGATGTCGTCGAACACCAGCACCATCCCGGATTCCGCGCCGGCGGCGAGCCGTGAGCCTCGCAACAGCAGTACCTGCGTGCCCGCGGCGCCGGATAGTTTGGCCTGCTGTTCCCAGACGTCCGGGCGCGCCTGCCGGAACGCTTTGTGCACGATCTTGCCGACCGCCGCGAGACGCGGCTCGTGCTCCGCCCATTCATGCGGATGCGTGCCGATCAGCGCGCCGACGTCGACGCCGAGAATTTCGACTGCGCTGAGATTGGCGGAGCGCAACCGGAATTCCGAGTCGAAAGACATCACGCCCGTCGACAGATTTCCGAGCACGCTTTCGAGGTAGGCCTTGGCAGCGGCGAGCTGCTCCTGGTTGCGATGCGCCTCGGCGCGTGCGTCGGCAAGCTGCATGGTCATGTTATTGAATGATTCGGTCAGCAGGCCCAGCTCGTCGCGGGTCTTGACCGTGTGGCGCGGGCTGAAATCGCCCTGCGCAACCGCACGCGTGCCGGCGGCCAGGATGCCCAGCGGTGCAGACAGACGATTGCTGAACATGATCGCCAAGAGCAGCGCGGAGAGCAGTGCCAGCAGCAGCGACAACGTCAGCGTCAGCGCGAAAAGACGCTGCAGGCCCTGGCGCGACAGCGACAGTTCCTGGTAATCGCGGTAGATCTCCTGAACGGTCTCGGCGTCGCGCGCCAGTTGCGGCGGCACGGGTTGCACCAACTGCAGCAGCGAGGTGGCGCCGGACACGTCGTTCAACGGCACCAGCACCCGCAGTAGCAGCCCGCCTTCGCCGACCGCCTCGATGGCACTGTAGGGTTGCTGCATTCGCACCTGCCGCACCACCGAAGGCGAGGGCAGTTCCGGAACCAGGCCGGCGGGGTTGGCGCCTGAGAAGGCGATAACCGAACCGTCGGGGCCGAGCAAAGTGGCCTCGTACACGGCGGCCTTCTCGCGCAGCGTGTTGAGCGTGGCCAGACGGCGCTGCGGCGTGCGTTCGGTGAGTTCCAGAATCATCGACTCGGCTTTGGCACGCAACTCCTTGAGCATGTTGTCGAGGGTGACCCGGCCCAGGCTCAAGCCGCCTTCCAGCGCCTTGTCCACCCTCACGTCGAACCAGGACTCGATCGACCGCGACAAGAACTGCACCGACACACCGTACACCAGAGCACCCGGCAGCACCGCCACCAGTGCAAACAGCAGCACCAGCCTCAGCGTAAGCTTGGAGCCGAATACCCGCGCCTTGAGGCGCCGGCGCAGCAACAGCAACTGGTATCCGACCACCAGCATGAGCACCAGCACCAGTCCGACGCCCAGACCCAGCAGCAGCGGCAGGTTGCCGGAGAACAGCGGCGTGTCGGCGCTGGCGCTGGAAAGCAGGTACAGCATGATGGCGCCGAGCAGCAGCACCAGCGTGATCAGGAACTTCATGCCGCGGCTCTTCAGCGTACGCCTGAGGGTGTGTGCAAAGGCAGTCATCGCTTCAGGGTCCAGCGAAACCACTCGGAGGCGAGGTTCCAGTCGCGCGAAGCCAGCGCATTGATCTGGAACGGCTTGGGTAACTGCGAGACGTCGAGCTGCATGCGGATTGCGGCCTCGTAGACCTTGCCCTCGTCCAGCGCATCGGCATCGACCACGAAACGCGGACGTACTCGCCCGAGCAGGGCTAACGCGTCGTTCAGCGTGTCGAAATTCTGATGCAGGGTACCGAAGCTCAGCCGGTACTGGCGCGTGAGCGCGTTGTAAGACAACCGGTAATGCAGCTCCAGTTCCGCTACCGACTTGTTCCACAGGTAAGCGGTGTACCAGCGCGGATAGATGAGCTCGAATTCGACGACGAAATGCAGCGGCAAGCCCTTATTAAGCGCGTCCTCGAGGGTGGGAGTGAGTCCGACTTCGAAGTTGGCCTCGAGATAATACTCGCCGCCGTTGACAGAGAGTTCCGCCGACTTGACGTGAATTCCCTCGGTCGCCGCCAGGGCGGCGCCGCACCACAGCGCAAGCACGGCGGACAACCAGCGCAGCGAGTTAATTTTTCTGCAGGAGGGCGTAATAAAAACCATCATGCTCGTTTTCCGGGAGCAGCAGTCCGTCGCGCCCCGGCATCGCACCCAGAACACGCGCGTCCGGGTGCCGCGCCGCGAACCCGCCGATCCTCTCCTGGTTCTCCTCCATGAAAATCGAGCAGGTCACGTAAAGCAATTTACCACCGCAGCCCAGGACCTTCCACAGCGCTTCGAGCAAACGCTGCTGCTGTTCGGCAAAACGCCTTACGTCGCCGGGTTGGCGCAGCCATTTGATGTCCGGATGGCGCCGCACCACCCCCGAGGCCGTACACGGCGCATCGAGCAACACCCGGTCGAACGACCTGTTATCCCACCAGGCTTGGGTCGCCGCGGCATCGGCGCAGGCGACACGCGCACTCAGGCCGAGACGCTCCAGGTTCGAGCTCACGCGCTTGAGGCGCGCCGGATCGGCATCGAGCGCGGTCATGTCCACGTCGACGAGCTCGAGCATGTGCGCGGTCTTGCCACCGGGCGCAGCGCAGGCATCTAGCACGCGCATGCCGTCGCTAAGATCGAGCAGCCGCGCAGCAAACTGCGCCCCCGCATCCTGCACCGACACCACGCCCTCGCCGAACCGCGGCAGTTGCTCGACCGGCACCGGGCGCAGCAAAGTGAGCGCGCCGCCTTCGAGCATGCGGGCACCCAGTCCTGCCCGCTCCAACTCTTGCAGGTATTCCTGCGGCGTGCTGCGCCGTCGATTGACCCTCAGCGTCATCGGCGGATGCGCGTTGCCCGTCTCCAGGATATTTTGTACTGCGGAGGGAAAGTCGCGCTGCAGCCGCTCGATCCACCATGCGGGATACGAGTAGTGTCCTGCGTCGGTGCTATCTGCTTCCTTCAGCAGCGCGATGCGCCGGCGCTGGAAATTGCGCAGGACCGCGTTGACGAACGCCTTTACATGGCGGCCGCCGATTTGCGCCGCGCACTCCACCGCGTGATCAACCACGGCGTAGGGCGCGGCCTCGCTGTATTCCAGCTGGTACAGCGTGACCAGCAACAGCGTTTGCAGCTCCCGGTCCTCCACCCGCCTGGGCGCCAACTGCGACAACACCGCGCGCAATCTGCCCAGATGCCGCAACGTCCCGTAGCAGAGATCCTGTATCGCTCCCCGTTCGGCGCGCGTGAGCGCTTGGTCCCGTTTCCACGCCGCTTCCAGCGTGTGATTCAGGCTTCTTCCGGAAAGCACCGCTGCCACTGTTTGCGCTGCAATGCGTTGAACGTTGCGCACTGCGGTCCCGGGATCAGGCGCCGAAACGCTCGCCGGGGGCGAGCGACAGTCCGTGCAGGAAATCCGCGGCCATTAGGCGCTTTCCGCCCGCACGCTGCAACTCGGTGGCACGCAACGCGCCGTTGCCGCAGGCGACGACGATGCCCTGTGCATCGGCACGAAGGATGGTCCCGGGCGGTGCGGGCGAACCCGGCGCGACCGCGGCGCGCCAGACCTTTAACGGTTCGCCGTGCAGCGTGGAATAAGCGCCGGGGAAGGGATTGTACGCGCGCACCTGGCGATCCACTTCGACCGCCTCGCGGCGCCAGTCGATCGCCGCTTCGTCCTTGGTGATCTTGGGTGCGTAGATCGCGCCGGCTTCGCTTTGCGGCACGGCTTCGAGCGTCCCGTCTGCAATTACCGGGAGCGCTTCGACGATGCAGCGCGCGCCGAGCGCCGCGAGTTTGTCGTGTACGGTTACCGCGGTGTCCTCCGCGGCAATCGGGATGCGCCGCATCAGATAGACCGGACCGCTGTCCAGTCCTTCCTCCATGCGCATGATCGAGATACCGGTCTCGCGGTCGCCCGCCAGGATGGCGCGTTGGATCGGCGCGGCGCCGCGCCAGCGCGGCAGCAGCGAGGCGTGGATATTGATGCAACCTGCCGGATACAGTTCGAGCACTGCGCGCGGAAGGATCAACCCGTAGGCGGTGACCACCATCGCCTGCCCGCCAGCAGCATTCAGGCGCGCCAGCAGTTGCTCATCCTTGAGCGTCTGCGGCTGCAAGAGAGGGAGGCGAGCCCGTTCGGCGAGTTGCTTGACTTCGCCGGCCGCGAGCTTCAGACCGCGGCCGGCGGGCCGGTCCGGCCGGGTCAGCACCAGCGCAATCTCATGCCCGGCCCCGATCAGAGCCTGCAGGGTGCTCGCGGCGAACGCCGGCGTGCCGGCAAATACGATCCGCATCAGAGCGTCTGCCGCCGCTGCTTCTTCAGCTTACTCAGGATGCGGGTCTGCTTGAGGCGCGACAGGTATTCGACGAAGACCTTGCCTTTGAGATGATCCATTTCATGCTGTATACACACCGACAACAGTCCGGTGGCCTCGATCGTGAAGAACTTGCCGTCCAGATTGAGCGCCCGCACCTTTACCCACTCGGCGCGCGCGATCTTCTCGAAGATTCCGGGTACCGACAGGCAGCCCTCTTCGCAATCGGACTGGCCCCGCGACTCGAGGATGTGCGGGTTAATCAGCACCAGCAACTGGTCCCTGGTCTCGGAGAGGTCGATCACGATGAGTTGTTTGTGCACGTCCACCTGTGTGGCCGCCAGGCCCACACCCGGCGCCGCATACATGGTCTCGGCCATGTTCCTCGCCAACCGGCGGATTTCGTCGTCGACCACGGCCACTGGCTTGGCCACTTTATGCAGCCGCGGGTCGGGGTAGCGAATGATTGGGAGAATCGCCATAATTGCTTGCTAATTTAATAAACTAGATGCAGAATTTAAACCAAAGTATCGGGTCTGGCGCCAGGCGGGACTGCAGAACGGGCGAGGGATCCGATTCTGGATCGAGAGAAATGGGGGCCGTGAGATGGGCAAATCAATTATATCCCTGCTGCTGTTGCTGACCGCGTGGATGCCGGGAACCGGCATGGGGGACGAGCTCGCGCTAGCCGAGAGCGCGCCCGATCGCTATGTCGTGGTGAAGGGCGACACGCTGTGGGACATCTCGGCGCGCTTTCTGCGCGATCCCTGGCGCTGGCCGGATATCTGGGGCCTGAACAAGGACCAGATCAAGAATCCCCACTGGATCTACCCCGGCGACATCATCCTGCTTGACTTCACCGGCATGAGCCCGCGGCTGCGTCTGCAGGGCGTCGACGGCGCCACCGACTGGCGTTTGGTGGTCACCAAGCTCAACCCGTCGATACGCAAACTGGATCTCGCGGCAAGCGCGATTCCCAGCATTCCCATGGCGGCCATCGCCCCTTTCCTCACCAAGCCGCTGGTAATTGGCAAGCGCGAAATGGCCGCCGCGCCGATTCTGGTTGCCGGGCAGGAAAACCGGGTCGTGCTCTCCGCGGGCGATACCGCCTACGCCAAAGGCGTGGTCTGGCAGGATGGCACGGAGTGGAACATATATCGCCCGGGCCGTGATCTGGTCGACCCGGACACCAAGGAATTTCTCGGGCGCGAAGCCGTGCACCTGGGCGAACTGAAAGTAAGCGAGTTCGGCGAAGTCAGTAGGGTTGCGATCACCAAGTCGGTCCTGGAAATCACTCCCGGCGACCGCTTGGTAAAGATCGTGCCAGCGCCGGTGCTGCCCTATATTCCGCGCGCGCCGAGCAGGCAGATAAAAGGCAAGGTGATCGCGTCCCCGCACAGCAGCGTCACGGAAATCGGTCCGCAGATGGTTGTGGTGTTGAACCGCGGCGCACGCGAAGGCCTGGAAACAGGCAACGTACTGGCCCTGTATCGCGATCTGCCCATGGTCAGGCCGGCCGGTTCGACCAATCCGAAAGAGAGAATCAAGCTGCCGCCTGAGCGCTACGGTATCGTGTTCGTATTCCGCGTTTTCGAGAAGGTGTCCTACGCGCTGGTAATGCACACCACGCGGTCGGTCAACCTGCTCGACATAGTGCAAACGCCCTAGTCCAGCGCCGACGGCGCATGCCGCCGGATCAGGAACTTCTCGCCTGGCTCAAGCTCGGCCTCGTCGCCGAGCTCACCCCTGCTTCCTTTCGCAAGCTGCTCGGCGAATTCGGCGACCCGGAAGCCGTGTGCGCGGCGAACCGCTCTGCGCTCGGACGCATCGTTCCGAACGAAGTCGCGGATGCCATCCTGCGCGGCCCGGACACCACCCGCGTCGACGTTGCGCTGCGCTGGTTCGAAGAGCCGGGTAACCGCATCATCAGTCTCGCGGATGCGGCCTATCCGCGGCTTTTGCTGGAGATTACCGACCCGCCGCCGCTGCTGTATGTGAAGGGAGATTCAGGGTTGCTCAACCGCGCGGCGCTGGCGGTTGTCGGCAGCCGCAACGCCACCCCGCAGGGCAGCGCCAACGCAGAGGACCTCGGCCGCGAACTCTCCGACGGCGGTTTCACGATCATCAGCGGACTTGCGCTCGGCATCGATGCCGCCGCGCATCGCGGCGGGCTTGCCGGCGCGTCCTCGTCATTGGCGGTGGTCGGCACCGGCCTCGATATTGTCTATCCGGCGCGCAATCGCGATCTCGCGCATCAACTGGCGGCGCAAGGCGCGCTGGTTTCTGAGTTTCCGCTGGGAACACCTGCACTGTCGGGAAATTTCCCGCGGCGCAACCGGCTGATCAGTGGACTGGCGCGCGGCTGTCTGATCGTCGAAGCCGCGCTCAGAAGCGGATCGCTGATCACTGCGCGTTATGCACTGGAGCAGGGGCGCGAGGTGTTCGCGATCCCCGGTTCGATCCACTCGCCGCTGTCGAAGGGTTGTCACCTGCTCATCAAGCAAGGCGCCAAACTGGTCGAAAGCAGCAACGATATTCTGGAGGAACTCGGCGCCGCGGTGCGCGTCCAGACCGCAACTCTCGGCGAAGCGGATGTCTCACCCGAGCACGTCGAACTGCTCGCGGCGCTCGGTTTCGACCCGCTCGACCTCGACACGCTATGCGAGCGCAGCGGCTTGACGCCGGAATCCGCTTCGGCGATGCTGTTGACACTGGAACTCGACGGCACCGTCAGCCGGCTACCGGGCGGCAAGTTCCAGCGCGTGCGCTAGCGTCAGGGGCGTCAATACCTCCAGACAGGGGCTCATGTTCGACATACTCGTCTTCCTGTTCGAAAACTACTTTCATGCCGGTGCCTACCCCGATCAACAAACCCTTACCAAGCGCCTGTCCGCTGCCGGTTTCGACACCCGGGACATCACACAGGCCCTGACCTGGCTGAGCGGCCTGGAGCGCGTCGGCTACAGTAACTCCCGCTTTTCCAGCAGCGACGGATTCCGTTTTTACACCGAACAGGAACTGGCCGGGCTGACGGCCGAGGCGCGCGGCTTCCTGCTCTTTCTCGAGACGGCGGGCGTGATCAAGGCGTTGCAGCGCGAACTCGTCATCGAACGGGTGCTGGCGCTGGATGAGCCCGCAGTGGACCTCGAGAAAGTAAAGCTCATTGTGCTCATGGTGTTGTGGAACCAGAACGAATCGGTGGATTCTCTGGTGCTCGATGAGCTGGTCGCGCCAAATCAGGAACGCTATCTGCAATAACCATCCGTTGCTTGAACCAGCGCTTGCTCCGCAGCCGGCAAGTTCTTATCATTCCGCCCTCCGTTTTCGGCCGGACACGCAATGTCCCAAAATCTGCTGATCGTCGAGTCTCCTTCCAAGGCGAAGACTCTCAAGAAGTATCTGGGCCGCGACTTCGATGTCGTCGCCTCGTATGGCCACGTCCGCGACCTGGAGGCCAAGGAAGGCGCGGTGGATCCGGCGGACAACTTTCATATGAAGTACGCGCTGGTCGAAAGGAACAAGAAGCATGTGGACGCAATCGCCAAGGCCGTGGGAAAAGCCGACAGGATTTATCTGGCCACCGACCCGGACCGTGAGGGCGAAGCCATCGCCTGGCACCTCGGCGAGATCCTCAAAGGCAGGAAGCTGCTCAAGAACAAGAAACTTCATCGCGTGGTGTTCTACGAGATCACCGAATCGGCGGTGACCGACGCGGTCGCCAAACCGCGCCAGATTTCCATGCCGCTGGTGAACGCGCAGCAGGCGCGCCGCGCACTCGACCACCTGGTCGGCTTCAATCTGTCGCCGCTGTTGTGGAAGAAGATCGGTCCCGGGCTGTCCGCCGGCCGGGTACAAAGCCCGGCGTTGCGGCTCATCGTCGAGCGCGAGCAGGAGATCGAAAAATTCCAGAGCCGCGAATACTGGACCATCCATCTCGACAGTCACAAGGAAAAACAGAAATTCGGCGCGCGCCTGACTCAGTATCGCGGCGACAAGGTCGAGCAATTCACGATCGTCACTGACGAGCAGCACCGGCAGGTGGTCGCCGACATCGAAAAGACGGCAAAGGGCACGGCCAAGGTAGTGCGCGTCGAGCGCAAACCCAAGAGCCGCCAGCCGGCGGCACCGTTCACCACTTCGACGCTGCAGCAGGAAGCGGTGCGCAAACTGGGCTTCACCACCAAGCGCGCGATGGGTACCGCCCAGCAGCTCTACGAGGGCGTGGATATCGGCGGGAGCACCGTGGGTTTGATCACCTACATGCGTACCGACTCGCTGGCGCTTGCCAACGAGGCGCTGCTCGAGCTGCGCAAATACATCCAGAAGAAGTTCGACGACGATTATCTGCCGCGCACACCGATCCAGTACCGCAGCAAGTCGAAGAACGCCCAGGAAGCGCACGAAGCGATTCGCCCGACTTCGGTTTTCCGCACGCCGGAATCGATACGCAAGTACCTGACCTCGGAACAGGCCGCGCTCTACGAAATGATCTGGAAGCGCACGCTCGCCTGCCAGATGACACCGGCCAGGTACGATACGACGACGGTGGATCTCGCAGTCGGCCGTGCCGATACCCTGTTCCGTGCCACCGGCCAGATTCTGGTGTTCCCCGGCTTCATGGCCGTTTACCTCGAAGACGCCGATGACGCGGAGAAGGAAGACGAGGCCAAACTTCCGCGGCTGGAGGAGATGGATACCGTTCCAATCGACCGGCTTTTCGGCGAGCAGCATTTCACCCAGCCGCCGCCGCGTTACACCGAAGCAAGCCTGGTAAAAACCCTGGAAGAATACGGGATCGGCAGACCTTCGACCTACGCCAGCATTATTTCCACGCTGCAGGATCGCGGCTACGCGTTGCTGGAGAAGAAGCGCTTTTTGCCGACTGACATCGGCCGGCTGGTCAACGGATTTTTGACTTCGCACTTCAACCACTACGTGGACTACGGCTTCACCGCCAATCTGGAAGAAGAGCTGGACGAGATATCCAACGGCGAGCGCGACTGGATTCCGGTGCTCAAGGACTTCTGGAAAGATTTCTCCCGCGACCTCAAGTCCAAGGAAAAGGTCGCTCGCGGCAGCCCGCTCGACGAGTCCTGCCCGAAGTGCGGCAAGCAGCTATTCCTGCAGAACAGCCGCCGCGGCATGTTCATCGGCTGCAGCGGCTATCCCGAGTGCGATTACACACGGCCCTGGGGCAACCAGCCCGAGGGCCCGGTGATCCTCGGCAGCGATCCGGCAACCGGTCTCGAGGTACTGCTTCTCAAGGGGCCCTACGGTTTTTACGTCCAGCTCGGGCAGACGCCACAGGACAGGACCGTGAAACCGAAACGCGCCGCATGGCCGAAAAACATTCCCGCCGAATCGGCAGACCTGAACACAGGGCTCAAGCTGCTCGCGCTGCCGCGCCAGCTCGGTTTGCACCCGGAAACCGGCAAGCCGATCGAAGCCAGTATCGGACGCTTCGGTCCGTACCTGAAACACGACGGCATGTTCAAGTCCATTCCCAAAGCCGACAACGTGCACGACATCGCCCTGGCGCGGGCAATCCAGCTGCTTGCAGAAAAGAAGACAGGCGGTACCGGTGGACGCGCGCTCGGCGCACACCCTGAAGACGGCAGGTCGGTGGTGGTTCACAGCGGCCGCTACGGGCCTTATGTGAAGCACGGCAAGATCAACGCCACGATCCCGCCTTCGGCTGACCCCGCCAAGTTGACTCTGGAAGAGGCGGTGGAACTGCTGGCCGCAAAGTCCGCAAAGGGTTCCACCGGCAGGAAGAAACCCCCCGCCAAGGCGAAGGGTCCGAAACGCAAGGCCGCCTGACGGCGGCACTCAGATGTCGAGGTTACGCACGCCCAAGGCGTTGGTCTCAATGAATGCGCGGCGGGGCTCCACCATGTCCCCCATCAACGTGGTGAAAATTTCGTCTGCCGTGATCGCGTCTTCGATCTGCGTTCTGAGCAAACGACGCGACTTCGGATCCATGGTGGTTTCCCACAATTGTTCGGGATTCATCTCGCCGAGTCCCTTGTAGCGCTGGATCGAGACCCCTTTCTTGACCTCCTCGAGCAGCCAGTCGAGGGCCTCCTTGAACTCGCCAACCTGGCGTTCCTGGTCGCCGCGCTTGACGTATGCGCCCTCCGCCAGCAGGCCATGGAGGACTTGTGCGGTCTGTTTGATCTGCGTGTAATCGCCGCTGTCGAGAAACTCGTTGTCCAGATAGCCGATCCGCAGATTGCCGTGCCTTAGCCGCTTGATCACCAGCACCTGGGTTTCGTTCTTCTGGTCATACTGCGGCTCGATCACCAGTCCCGCCGGCTTGCACAGGGCCGTGAGGCGTTCTGCGGAACGCTGTGCCGCCTGCGCATCGGCAAGACTGACTTCGGCATCCTTCAGCAGCGCCGCCAACACCGCAGGATCGATGCGCTTGCCGAGGCGCTCGATCACCGCCTCGGCGAGAATGTACGAACGGGCCACCGATTCCAGCGCATCCTGCGCCAGCGCCGCCCGCCCGCCCCCGGGGTAGAGCTCGGCCTCCTTCAACGCCAGCCGCAGCAGATATTCCTTCAATTCGTGATCGTCCTTGAGATAGCGCTCTTCCTTGCCGTGCTTGACCTTGTAGAGCGGCGGCTGGGCGATGTAGATGTGGCCGCGTTCGACCAGATCCGGCATCTGCCGGTAGAAGAACGTCAGCAACAGCGTGCGGATATGCGAGCCATCGACATCCGCGTCGGTCATGATGATGATGCGGTGATAACGAAGCTTTTCCGGCGCGAAGTCTTCCTTGCCGATCCCGGTACCGAGCGCGGTGATCAGGGTGGCGATTTCCTGCGAAGACACCAGCTTGTCAAAGCGCGCCCTCTCGACATTAAGAATCTTGCCCTTGAGCGGCAGGATCGCCTGGAATTTCCGGTCGCGTCCCTGCTTTGCCGACCCGCCGGCAGAATCACCCTCGACCAGATAGAGCTCGCACAGCGCCGGATCCTTCTCCTGGCAGTCGGCGAGCTTGCCCGGCAGGCCGAATCCATCGAGCACACCCTTGCGGCGGGTTATTTCCCGCGCTTTGCGCGCGGCCTCGCGTGCGCGCGCCGCTTCTATGATCTTGCTGACGATGATCCTGGCATCGCCGGGCTTTTCGAGCAGCCAGTCATTCAAGGCCTTCGATATCGCATCTTCCACCACCGGTCGTACTTCGGATGACACCAGCTTGTCCTTGGTCTGCGACGAGAATTTCGGATCCGGCAGCTTGATCGACAGGATGCAACTGAGGCCCTCGCGCATGTCGTCGCCGGTGGTTTCGACCTTGGCTTTCTTGGCCTGCTCGTTAGCCTCGATGTACTGGTTCAGCGTGCGCGTCATCGCGGCACGCAATGCGGTCAGATGGGTGCCGCCATCGCGTTGCGGAATATTGTTAGTGAAGCACAGCACCGATTCCTGGTACGAATCGTTCCACTGCATGGCGACTTCCACGCCTATTCCGTCGCCATCGGTGGCCGCATGGAATATGTTGGGGTGCAGGACAGTCTTCGAGCGGTTTATGTACTCGACGAAGCCCTTGACGCCGCCGCCAAAGGCGAAGATCTCTTCCTTGGCATTGCGCTGGTCATGCAACTCGATTCGCACGCCGTTATTCAGGAAGGATAGCTCGCGCAGCCGTTTCGCCAGGATGTCGTAGTGGAACTCGATGTTGCCGAAGACTTCGGAGTTCGGGTGGAAATGCACTTCCGTGCCGCGACGTTCCGTCGTCCCGATAACTTTCAGAGGAGCAACCCGGTCACCGCTGCGGAATTCCATGAAATGCACCTGCCCGTCGCGGCGGATCGTCAGCTTCAACCATCCGGACAGCGCGTTCACCACCGACACGCCCACGCCGTGCAGACCGCCCGAAATCTTGTAGCTGTTGCTGTCGAATTTACCGCCCGCATGAAGCACGGTCATGACGATTTCCGCGGTGGATCGTCCTTCCTCGTCTTCCGGGTGAATACCGGTCGGAATTCCGCGGCCATTGTCGACGACGCTGATGGAATTGTCGCTGTGGATCACCACCTTGATCTCGTCGCAATGCCCCGCAAGCGCTTCGTCGATGGAGTTGTCAAGCACCTCGAATACCATGTGGTGCAGCCCGGTGCCGTCGCTGGTGTCGCCGATGAACATGCCGGGACGCTTGCGGACCGCCTCGAGGCCCTTCAGAACCTTGATGCTGTCGGAGTTGTATTCTGATTCTGACATTTTTTGAATCCCGCTGTGAATTTCAGATGCGCATCGGCATTACAACGTACTTGAAATCCTTGTTTCCCGGCACCGAGATCAGCATGCTGCTGTTGGCATCGCCTACGGCGCAGTCCACGTCCTTCGCGTCGAGATTATTAAGAACGTCGAGCAGGTAGGTGATGTTGAAGCCAATATCGAGGGCGTCCCCGTTGTAGTCGATCTCGAGCTCTTCCTCGGCCTCTTCCTGCTCGGCGTTGGTGCACACGATTTTGAGGTTTCTGGCACCGATCACCCAGCGCACGCCGCGAAACTTCTCGTTCGAAAGTATTGCAGCCCGCTGCAACGCCTGCTGCAGCAACACGCGATCCAGTGTGAAGTGGTTCTTGTAGTTGGTCGGTATTACCCTTGTGTAGTCGGGAAATTTTCCATCGACGACCTTCGAAACCAGGTCTATTCCGGAAAAGCGGAACTGTACCTGGTTCGGCAGAATCTGGATTTCGACTTCGTCTTCGCCGTCCGCCAACAGCTTGGCCAGCTCCAGTACGGCCTTGCGCGGAATGATTACCTCCGACCGCGTCACCGATTGCGTCAGTTTCGCGGCTGCGTAGGCCAGCCGGTGCCCGTCGGTTGTTACCATAGTCAACTGATGCTCCTCAACCACCAGCAACAGGCCGTTGAGATAGTAACGGATATCCTGCTGCGCCATACCGTACTGCACCAGCAGCAGCAGCAGCCTGAGCACTTTCTGAGGCAGTCGTACCGAGACCGCGCCATTGCCGCCGTCCGCAAGTTTGGGAAAGTCCTGCGCCGGCAGGGTCTGCAGGTTGAATCTGCTCTTCCCTGCTTTCACCTGCAGACGCCCTTCCTGCGCATCGAGGCTGACGACGGTCTTGTCCGGAAGCGAACGCAGGATATCCTGCAACTTTCTAGCCGACACCGTCACCGAGTAGCGTGACGCGGCCTTCTCCAGCACCGCAGAGGTCGCCACCTGGATTTCCAGGTCGGTAGCCAACAGGTTCAGGGCCGTGCCATCCGCTTCCAGCATGACGTTAGAAAGGATCGGCAGAGTATGCCGGCGTTCCACGATTCCGGAAACTGCCTGCAATGGCCGCAAGAGTATGTCTTTTTCTATTTCTAAGATCTTCATTCTTGAACCTTAATAAAGTTAATAGATTGCAGAAAACATGTTAGCTATCGCGGTTGTCGCTTTTAAAACATACGCTTCCGATTCTGTATAACTCGTGTACCGGCAGTTGACGGATTGTGGGTACTTGCTGCCAATCCCATGCCGCGCCGGTTATCAACAAACTGTACAAGGTTTATCAACCGCGAAGAGTCTGGAGCAGCGCGTCGAAGTCACGGGTAATCTCGGCATTGCTGGCGCGCAGGTCCGCTATTTTGCGGCAGGCATGCAGCACCGTGGTGTGGTCGCGGCCGCCGAACGCATCACCGATGTCGGGCAGACTCAAATGAGTGAGTTCCTTGGCCAGAGCCATGGCGACTTGGCGCGGGCGAGCAACCGCGCGTGAGCGCTTCTTCGAGTACATTTCGGAAACCTTGATCTTGTAGTAGTCGGCCACGATTCGTTGGATATTTTCCACCGAGACCTGCCTTACCTGCACGGCTAGTAGGTCCTTGAGTGCTTCGCGGGCAAGGTCCACCGAGAGCCTGGCGTTGGCGAACTTGGCGTAGGCAAGAACACGCTTGAGGCCGCCTTCGAGTTCGCGCACGTTGGACTGGATGTGGGTGGCAACAAAAAACGCGATGTCCTCCGGCAGGCTGATACGCTCGGCTTCTGCCTTCTTGAGCAGAATCGCCACCCGCATTTCCAATTCCGGCGGCTCGATTGCGACATTAAGCCCCCAGCCGAAGCGCGAGATCAGCCGGTCCTCGATTCCGGCGATTTCCTTCGGGTAAGTATCACAGGTAATGATGACTTGCTTGTGCGCTTCGATCAGCGCGTTGAAGGCGTAGAAAAATTCCTCCTGGGTGCGGTTCTTGCCACTGAAAAACTGGATATCGTCGATCAGCAGAAGGTCCAGAGAATGGTAGTACTTCTTGAAACCGTCAAAGGCCTTGTGCTGATAGGCGCGAACCACATCGGAAACGTACTGCTCGGCGTGGATATAGCGGACCTTGGCGGACGGGTTGAGTTCGAGCAGCAGATTACCGATAGCTTGAATGAGGTGGGTCTTGCCCAAACCGACCCCACCGTAGACAAACAGCGGGTTGTACGCAACGCCGGGATGTTCGGCGACCTGCAGCGCGGCGGCGCGCGCCAGTTGATTGGCCTTGCCGGTTACGAACGAGTCGAAAGTAAACGACGGGTTGAGGCGGCTCTGCTCCCGGATCTTCGGTTTCGGCGCAGGGGCTTCGGCCTCCGGCGCAGGGCGGATCATTTCTTCGGCAGCGTTTTCCGAGAGAGTAAGTACTACCTGAGTAGGTTTGCGCAGATACTCCGAAGACAGCCGCTCGATTTCAGCGATGAACTTGTCCTTGACCCACTCGAGAACGAAGCGATTCGGCGCGGAAACCACCACCGTGTATTGGTCCAGGCGCGCGTGCAGCGGCTGAATCCAGGTCTTGTACTGTTGCGCCGGCAGAGATTTTTCGAAATGGCGTAGGCAATGATTCCAGAAGCTATCCATCGGCGCCAATTTGTGATTTTTGGTACGGGAAGCGGCCGATGAAGGCCAGCCAAGATGAGGGCAAAGTTTATCAGCAATATTTCGAGTTATCCACAGCTTCGGCGAGACGAATTCGCGGTTGACAATAGCCTGCAAAAACAAGTGTAATGACGGGCTTTTTCACGCCAGTCACCGGAGTAAGCCGAATGAAGCGCACTTATCAGCCGTCAAAAACCCGCCGCAGCCGTACCCATGGTTTCCTGGTGCGCATGAAAACGCGAGGCGGTCGCGCCGTCATCAATGCCCGTCGAGCCAAGGGCCGTGCGCGCCTGGCGGTGTGACACAGCCGCGTCCCAAGCTGCCTCGCCAGGCGAGGCTGCGCGGCGGGGCGCATTTCACCGGCGCGTTCTCGGCAAGACGACAGGGTCGGTTCTTTGTCGTCCTCGCCAGGAATAATCCGGGCGGCAAGGCCGCGCGCCTGGGAATTGTCATCGGCCGGCGCACCGCGCCCAGCGCCGTTGCCCGCTCGGCGATGAAACGTCTGGTGCGTGAAGTGTTTCGCCACCTGCGCAGCGATCTCGGAACGACGGACTTTGTCGTCAGGGTGCGCAGGCCTGCTGTCAGGGAAGAAATGTTCGAGGCACGCGGTGAACTGCAAAGCCTGTTAAGCGGCGGTCGCTGATGCGCGGCACATTCGTAACCCTGATCAAGCTCTACCAATACCTGTTGAGCCCGTGGGTCGGCAGTCACTGCCGCTTTTACCCGACCTGTTCGGAATACGCGAAAGCCGCGATCGAGACCCACGGCGTCTTGCGGGGAAGCTGGTCCGCCTGCAGGCGCCTTCTGCGTTGCCACCCGTGGCATCCCGGTGGAGCCGACCCGGTACCCTGAAAAGAAAACGCCTTCCATGGATAGTTTGCGATTGTTTGCGGCGATGGTTTTCGCCGTTTCCGTTTTCCTGCTGTTCGACGCTTGGGTAAAGGAGCGTAATCCGCAGCCGGCGGCGCCGCAGGATACGGCGCAGCAGGCCGTTACTGCCACACCGTCACCAACCCTTCCGCCCGGCGCGACGACGCCGGCGAGTCCCGGCGCGCCGCCCGCCAAAGTCGCCGCGTCAAGTTCCGCGAACTTGCCCGTGATTACCGTGCATACCGACGTGCTGAATGCGGAAATCGACCCGGTTGGCGGGGTTTTGCGCAGGCTCGAGTTCACCCGGCACAAGGACAAGGTCGACAAGAACAGGAATTTTGTTCTGTTCGAACAATCCGCCGACCATACTTACGTGGCGCAAAGCGGCCTCATCGGCGAAAGCCTGCCGAATCACACAACAGCCTATCGCGCCGCCGCCTTGGATTACCAGCTGGGCGACGGCAGCGATGAAGTGACCGTTACATTGACCGCACCCGAAGCCAATCACATCGCCGTGACCAAGCGCATCACGTTCCAGCGCGGCAGCTATCTCATCAACGAGTCCTTTGAGTTATTCAACGGCGGCAGCGACGAACTGAAACCGTTCGCATACTTCCAGTTTCTTCGTGACGGGAACCCGGCCGCGGGCGATTCGAAGATGGTGCCGACCTACACCGGCGCGGCTGTTTACACGGACCAGTCAAAGTTTCACAAAGTGAACTTCGGCGACATCGACAAGGGCAAGGCTGAGTATCCGAAGCACGTCAACGATGGCTGGATCGCTTTCGTGCAGCATTATTTCGTGGTGGCCTGGCTTGCGCCCGGCGAAACCCCGCGCGAGTTCTATACGCGCGCGCTGGGAAACGGTTTGTACGCTGCCGGCGTTATCGTGCCGGCGGGTAGCATAGCGCCGCGCGCCTCGGGGCAAGTCGACATGCGTTTGTACGCCGGACCGCAAGAGCAGGAAAAGCTCGCCACGCTGGCTCCGGGTCTGGAACTGACGGTGGACTACGGGTGGCTCACGGTCATCGCGGCGCCGTTGTTCTGGGTACTCTCCGCGATCCACAAGTGGGTGAACAACTGGGGCGTGGCGATCATCATCCTGACCCTCATCATCAAGCTGATCTTCTACCCGCTGTCGGCCGCAAGCTACAAATCCATGGCGAAAATGCGCGTGCTCGGGCCGAAGATGCAGAAGCTCAAGGAGCAATACGGCGACGACCGGCAGCGCATGCAGCAGGCGATGATCGAGATGTACAAGACCGAGAAGATCAATCCGCTAGGGGGTTGTCTGCCGATCGTGGTGCAGATTCCGGTGTTCATTGCGCTGTACTGGGTATTGTTGGCGAGCGTGGAATTGCGCAACGCGCCATTCATGCTCTGGATCACCGATCTGTCCGCGCAGGACCCGTATTACATCCTTCCGGTGCTGATGGGCATCACCATGATCATCCAGACTTCGCTGAACCCCATCCCGCCGGATCCGGTGCAGGCGAAGGTAATGAAAATCATGCCGGTGGTATTCAGCGTGTTCTTCTTCTTCTTCCCGGCGGGGCTGGTTCTCTACTGGCTGGTAAACAACATTCTTTCCATCGCGCAGCAGTGGCAGATCACGCGCGCCATCGAGCGGTCAAAACCCGCTCATGCCCCGCGCTGACACGATCGCCGCTGTTGCGACCGCCCCCGGGCGCGCGGGAATCGGCGTAGTGCGCGTTTCCGGTCCCGCGGTCCGCGCCATCATCGCGGGAATCCTTGGGCGCAAGCCCGAGCCTCGCGCCGCCACACTTTGCGGCTTCCGCGACGCAACGGGCGGGACGCTCGATCGCGGCCTCGCATTGTTCTTTCCCGCGCCGCACTCCTACACCGGCGAAGATGTGCTCGAACTTCACGGCCACGGCGGGCCCGCCGTACTGCGACTGGTACTGCGACGTTGTCTCGATCTCGGCGCGCGGCCGGCGCAGCCGGGCGAATTCACCCGCCGCGCCTTCCTCAACGACAAGCTCGACCTCGCTCAGGCGGAAAGTGTCGCCGACCTGATCGACGCCAGTTCGGAGGCCGCGGCGCGTGGTGCGATGCGCTCTCTGGCGGGCGAGTTCTCCGCGCGAATCGGTCATCTCGTCAGCGCCTTGATCGAACTGCGGGCGCTGGTCGAGGCGACGCTGGATTTTCCCGACGAGGAGATCGATTTTCTCGAGCGGGGCGACGCGTTCAAGCGGCTGGCGCAACTGCGCGCAGAACTCGGCGAGGTTCAGCGCGCGGCGGAGCAGGGCAGGATTCTGCGCGAGGGCGCGAGATGCGTGCTGATCGGCCAGCCCAACGTCGGCAAGTCGAGCCTGCTCAACCGTCTCGCCGGTGACGAGGTTGCCATCGTCACCGAGATTCCGGGTACCACCCGGGACCCGTTGCGGCACGAACTGGTAATCGACGGCGTGCCGGTGCATGTGATCGACACCGCCGGGCTGCGCGAATCTGAGGAGCCGGTGGAAAAAATCGGCATCGAACGCGCGTGGCGCGAAATCTATCAGGCGGACGTTGCCCTGCTGGTGGTGGACGTGACCCGGGGGATGGCGGACGCCGATCGCACGATTCTCGCGAGACTGCCGGAGAAGGTGAAAAATATATTCATTTTCAACAAGATAGATTTGTCTGGAGAATCGCCATCGGCGCGCGAGTTGGAAGGCCGGGTGGAGATCCGGGTATCTGCCAAGTCCGGCGCCGGATTGAAGTTGTTGCGAACCCAAATTTTGCAGGCTATCGGCTGGCGACCGGCAGAGGAAGCGCAATTCATGGCCAGGGAGCGGCACTTGCGCTCGCTCCAGCAAGCCGACGCAGCGCTCGCGCAAGCGGCCGGTCAAACGAAGGCGATCGAATTGTTTGCCGAAGAACTGCGACTGGCCCAACAGGCGCTGGGCGAGATTACCGGGCAGTTCAGCGCCGAGGATCTGCTCGGCGAAATCTTTTCCCGTTTTTGCATCGGCAAGTAAGCGGTCGTGACCGACGTTCTGGTTCTGTGCGTGTTTGCGTTCTTCGGCGGATTGGTGGATGCGGTCGCCGGCGGTGGTGGCTTGATCCTTGTTCCGGCGCTGTTTGCAGTTTATCCCTCGGCGCCGCCCGCGCTGCTGCTCGGCACCAACAAGCTCTCTTCGATAGCCGGTACCACCTTCGCCACGCTGCGCTACGCCTGGTCGGTGCCGATTCGCTGGCGCACCATCCTGCCCGCTGCGCTGGTCGCGTGTGGCGGCGGCCTTGCAGGGGCAAAGGCGGTGACCCTCATCGAGCCTGGCGTGCTGCGGCCGCTGATCCTGGTGATGCTGGGAGTGGTGGCGATTTACACGCTGACACGGAGAAACTTCGGCTCCAAGCCTGGCGGGGGGGTACGGCTCGAAATCGAGGGGCCGGGGGTGGCTGCATTGGCAGCGGTGGTAGGTTTTTATGACGGATTCTTCGGTCCGGGAGCCGGCAGTTTTCTGCTGTTTGGTCTGGTGCGGCTGTTCGGATACGATTTCCTCGGCGCAGCCGCCGCGACCAAGATTCTGAATCTGGCGACGAATTTCGGCGCGTTGATGTTGTTCGTGGCGACCGACAATGTCCTCTACGCGGTCGGATTGCCGATGGCGGCCTCTGGCATCGTGGGCGGAATGCTCGGAGCCCAGCTGGCGGTCCGTCACGGCAGCCGCTTTATCCGGCGGATGTTTCTGCTGGTCGTTGCGGCGCTGATCGCCAAGCTTGCTTACGATTTGCTGCTGCAACGGTAGGTGCTTTGTTCCACGTGAAACATTCGCAACCGCCGGGGGCCGAATGTTTCACGTGGAACATTCGGATTTGCGGGCCGCGCCGGATTCCTCGGTGCCAGGGGTTTCGGGTATGATTCCGCCCTCTTTTCCGGCCCGACAATGCAGCACTCCGAATCTTTCGACGTCATCGTGGTGGGCGGTGGTCACGCCGGCACCGAGGCCGCCCTGGCGGCGGCCCGGGCGGGTTGCCGCACGCTGCTGCTGACCCATAACATTGAAACCCTTGGCCAGATGTCCTGCAATCCGTCAATTGGCGGAATCGGCAAGGGACACCTGGTCAAAGAGGTGGATGCGCTGGGTGGCGCAATGGCGGTCGCCACCGACGAGGCAGGAATCCAGTTTCGCATCCTCAACTCCAGCAAGGGGCCGGCGGTGCGCGCTACGCGCGCCCAGGCCGACCGCGTGTTGTATCGCCAGGCCATCCGCCGGCGCCTCGAGAATCAGAAAAATCTCACGATTTTTCAGCAAGCTGTAGACGATCTGAGTCTCGACGGCGAGCACGTGGCCGGGGTGGTGACGCAGCTCGGGTTGCGCTTTTCCGCGCGCACCGTGGTCTTGACGACCGGTACCTTTCTGTCGGGACTGGTGCATGTCGGACTGGATCATTACCAGGCCGGGCGCGCTGGCGATCCGCCGGCAATCAGCCTGGCGCGGCGGCTGCGCGAGTTGCAGTTGCCGGTGGGCCGCCTGAAGACCGGCACGCCGCCGCGGCTTGACGGCCGCAGCATCGACTATTCGGTAATGACCGAGCAGCCGGGCGATGACCCGCTGCCGGTGTTCTCTTTCCTCGGTTCGGCCGGCCAGCATCCGCGGCAACTGCCGTGCTGGATTACCCATACCAATCTGCGCACCCACGAAATCATCCGCGGCGGGCTCGATCGTTCGCCGATGTTTACCGGCGTGATCGAAGGCGTCGGGCCGCGTTACTGCCCGTCCATCGAGGACAAGGTCGCGCGCTTTGCCGACAAGAATTCGCACCAGATCTTTCTCGAACCCGAGGGCCTGACCACCAACGAGGTCTATCCGAACGGCATTTCGACCAGCCTGCCGTTCGACGTTCAAGTTGAATTAGTTCATTCGATCAAGGGCTTGGAAAATGCACACCTGACCCGTCCAGGCTACGCCATCGAATACGACTACTTCGATCCACGAGGGCTCAAGTCATCGCTGGAAACCAAGGCGATCGCGGGGCTGTTTTTCGCCGGCCAGATAAACGGCACCACCGGCTACGAAGAAGCGGCTGCGCAGGGCCTGCTTGCCGGAATCAATGCGGCGCTGCTGGTGCAGGGCAAAGAACCCTGGTGCCCGCGGCGCGATCAGGCTTACCTCGGCGTGCTGGTAGACGATCTAGTCACTCGCGGCGTGACCGAACCCTACCGGATGTTCACCAGCCGCGCCGAATACCGCTTGAGTTTGCGCGAAGACAACGCCGACATGCGCCTCACGGAAATCGGCAGGCGCCTGGGCGTGGTGGACGATGCGCGCTGGGAAACCTTCGAACGTAAACGCGAAGTCGTCGCGCGCGAACTGGAGCGCCTGAAGACTACATGGGTCAATCCGAAACTACTCGCTGAAGAAACCATCCTGCAACTGTTCGGACAGCTTTTGGAACGCGACTACACATTGGAAGAGCTGCTGCGCCGGCCGTCGGTTCGCTATCGCGATCTGATGGCGCTGGCCGATGCCGGCCCGGGCGTGACCGACGATCAGGCGGCCGAACAGGTCGAAATCCAGATCAAGTATCGGGGATACATCGAACGCCAGCGCGAAGAGGTCGAGCGCCATGAGCACTTCGAAACCCTGCGCCTGCCGGCGGATCTCGATTACCGCAGCGTGCGGGGATTGTCGATCGAGGTGCAGCAGAAACTCAACGAGCACAAGCCCGAGACCCTGGGCCAGGCCGCGCGCATTTCCGGCATCACGCCGGCGGCGGTTTCGCTGTTGCTGGTGTACTTGAAGCGCGGCATCAAGGCGACAGCCGAGCCCGGCGCTCGCCACGGCAGCCAGGTACACGCCGCGGGAAACCGCGGTTGAGCCAGGCGGCTGCGCTGTTGCGGCAGGGTGTTGCGGACCTGGGATTGGCGTTGTCGCAGTCGACGACTGAGCGGCTGCTGGACTACCTGGCGTTGCTGGCGAAGTGGAACCGCGTTTACAACCTCACGGCAATCCGCGAGGAAACAAAGTGGGTCAGCCATCACCTGATGGACAGCCTTGCGGTGGTGCCGCACTTGCCGCCGGGACGAATTGTTGATGTGGGCAGCGGTGCAGGGTTGCCGGGGATCCCGATTGCGTTCGCATGTCCGGACACACAGGTGACGTTGCTCGATTCGAACCAGAAGAAAGGCGCGTTTTTGATTCAGTCATCCACCGAACTGGCGCTCGCGAACGTCAAGGTCGTGATCGAACGATCCGAATCCTATCGGCCCGACCATAACTTCGACGTCGTCATCTCGCGAGCTTTCTCCAGCATCGCCGACTTCATCAGGCTTGCAGGCCACCTGTGCAGGCCCGGCGGCGTGCTGGCTGCGATGAAAGGCGCGCGCCCGGACACAGAGATCGCGCAGCTCCCGGACTCCTGGAAGGCGGAAACAATCATCCCCCTGCAAGTACCCCGGCTCGATGCGGAGCGCCATCTGGTCATGCTGCGCCGGAGCGCAGCAGCGGACGCCGGCTGAACAACATGCCGCGCATACTCGCGATCACCAACCAGAAAGGCGGGGTCGGCAAGACCACCACCAGCATCAATCTCGCCGCGAGCCTGGTGATGGCTGGGCGGCGCGTGCTGCTGGTGGACATCGATCCGCAGGGCAACGCCACCATGGGAAGCGGCATCGACAAGCGCAGCCTCGAGGCGACGGTCTACCAGGTGTTGCTGGGTTCCGCGCCGATGTCATCGGTCATGGTGCGCAGCCAGAGCGGCGGCTATGACCTGATTCCGTCCAACCGCGAACTCGCCGGTGCGGAAGTGGAAATGGTGGAACTGGCCGAACGCGAAACGCGGCTCAAGAGGGCGCTCGAAGAAATCAAGGCGCAGTACGACTACGTACTGATCGACTGCCCGCCGGCGCTCAATCTTCTGACGGTGAACGGGCTGTGCGCGGCCGACGCGGTGATGATTCCTATGCAGTGCGAGTACTACGCGCTCGAAGGCCTGTCCGACCTGGTGCAGACCATCAAGAGAGTGCGCATGAATCTGAATCCCGCACTCGAAATCGAGGGTTTGCTGCGCACCATGTACGACCCGCGCAACATGCTTTCAGAACAGGTCTCGGATCAACTCCAGCAACACTTCGGTGACAAGGTCTACCGTACCGTGATACCGCGCAATGTACGGCTTGCGGAGGCGCCCAGCCACGGCATCCCCGCGCTCAGCTTCGACCGGCAATCGAAAGGCGCGCTGGCCTACCTCGCTCTGGCAGGCGAGATGCTCGGCAAGAACACTTAGGAAAAATGCAGATGGCGAAACTCAAAGGACTTGGCCGCGGGCTCGACGCGCTGCTCGCCGGCAACGATAGCCGGGCCGAAGACTGGCAGGCCGAGCTCGCGGTGGGCATGCTCAAGCCCGGCCGCTTCCAGCCGCGCACGCGCATGGACCCGCAGTCGATTGCGGAACTTGCCGACTCGATCAAGGCCCAGGGCCTGCTCCAGCCGATCCTGGTGCGCCCGGTGGACGGCGGCAAGTACGAGATCATCGCCGGTGAGCGCCGCTGGCGCGCGGCCCAGCTTGCCGGACTGGCGCAAGTGCCGGTTGTCGTGCGCGCGGTACCCGACCAGGCTGCGCTGGCGATGGCGTTGATCGAGAACATCCAGCGTGAGGACCTCAATCCTCTGGAAGAAGCGGGCGGCATCCACAGGTTGATAGATGAATTCCGCATGACCCACGACACCGCGGCGCAGGCGGTCGGGCGCTCGCGCAGCGCGGTTACCAATTTGTTGCGGCTGCTGAATCTTGCCAAGCCCGTGCAGGAACTGCTGATGCAGGGAAAGCTCGACATGGGCCATGCCCGGGCGCTGCTGGCGGTGAGCGGGCCGCGTCAGGTGGAATTGGCTCGCCAGGTTGTCAGCCGCGGGCTGTCGGTGCGAGAAACCGAGCAGTTGGCTGGCCGTGCCGAGGGGAGCGCCCGCAAGACGCCGCGCAAGCACAGGAAGGATCGCGACCTTCAGGCTCTGGAGGAAGATCTTGCGGAGACTCTCGGCGCGCCGGTAACCATCACCCCGGGCAAGGGCGGGAAGGGCAAGCTGGTCATCAACTATACGAGCCTCGATCAGCTCGACGAAATCCTGGCACGGCTGCGTGGTTAGACGTTCCCGGTCTTTTCACCGCGTTGATGACGCCTTTGCGGTCCTCGGCAGCGATATCTTTCAATCGAGTGGCAGCATTTCTGAGAATACCCGTGCTTGTCGTTGACCATGAAATACCAGGCCGGTTAAAATCCGCCGGTTTTGCGACGGCCGGTACGGTTTTGCTGTGATGTCTTTCTTCCTGTTGGCTTCTGCAGGCAGGCCGGTTCGCACTGTCCTGCGGTGGCAGGGCCTTCTCACAGCGGCAGCACTGGCGCTTGCCGCCTACTTTGCCGGTATTCACGGCGTAGTCTCGGCTGGGCTTGGCGGTGTGATCAGCATGGCGTCCGGGCTGCTGTTTGCCGCGATCGCGAACGTGCGCGAAGGCACAACGGCGGACGACGTGCTGCTGACCGCCTTTAAAGCGGAAGCGGCCAAGATCGTATTCATAGTGCTGGCACTTTGGTTGGTAATGGCGGCGTACAGGAACTTGGTTGCCGTCATATTTATCGGAACGTTTATCGCAACGATCCTGGTTTCAAGCGCGACTTTCTTCGTCAGCGACAGGCGAGAGTGACGCTGGAAATCCAGACAAATATACAAGTCACGCAGCATTATGGCCGCCGAACAGCTAAACCCCACTTCGTACATCAATCACCACTTGACGTTTCTGCAGAAGCCTCTCGGCGAGGGCTCGTTCTGGACCTTGCATGTGGATTCCCTGGTGACGTCGGTGATGCTCGGCATCGTAGGCCTCGGATTGTTTTGGTGGGTTGCCCGTGGCGCCACCGCCGGCGTGCCGAACAAACGCCAGGCCTTCGTCGAGCTGGCCTTCGAGTTCATCGACGAGCAGGTCAAAAGCATTTTCCACGGCGAGCGGCACAAATTTGTCGCTCCGGCCGCCTTCACGGTCTTCTTCTGGGTGCTCCTGATGAACGCCATGGATTTCCTGCCGGTCGACATCATGGCCTGGATCTTCGAGCACGTATTCCGCCTGCACACCTGGCGCAGCGTTCCCACCGCCGACGTCAATACCACATTCGCGCTGGCACTGTCAGTGTGGTTGCTGATGATTTACTTTTCCATCGCGGTGAAGGGACTCGGCGGTTGGATCCACGAACTGTTTTGTTCGCCGTTCGGTTCCAACCCATTATTGTGGCCGGCCAACTTCCTGTTCAACCTGGTCGAGTACATATCCAAGCCGTTGTCGCATTCGCTGCGTTTGTACGGAAACATGTATGCGGGCGAGATTATTTTTCTGCTGCTATGGCTTTGGGCGGCCACCGGACTGGTCGGCATAATTTTCGGCAGCGTCCTCGGGCTCGGTTGGGCGATCTTCCACGTTCTGATCGTAATCCTGCAGGCCTACATATTCATGATGCTCACCATCGTCTATCTGTCGATGGCGCACGAAAGTCACTAACGTCCTCAACACTTCACCAATCCATTTCCCGCCAACGAAAGGAAACTTAAATGGAGAATCTGCAAATGCTGGCCATGATCCAGGCTTACACCGGGATCGGTATCGGCCTTATCATCGGTCTGGGTGCCGCCGGCGCGTGTATCGGCGTCGGCATCATGTGCAGCCGCTTCCTCGAAGGTGCAGCTCGCCAGCCCGAGATGATCCCGACGCTGCAAGCAAAGGTGTTCCTGCTGCTCGGCCTGATCGACGCCTCATTCATCATCGGAGTCGGTCTGGCGATGCTGTTCGCATTCGGCAACCCGCTGCTCGCCGTCATTCCCCAGTAACGGGTATCCGCTTTTCCCGATACAGGGGAGAAAACTATGAATCTCAATTTCACCATGATCGCGCAAGGACTCGCGTTCTTCGCGTTCATCTGGTTCACGGTCAAGTTCATCTGGCCGCCGCTGTTGCGAGCAATCGAGACGCGCCAAAAACAGATTGCCGACGGCCTTGCCGCGGGGGAACGCGGCAAGCAGGACCTCGAGCTTGCGGCGAAGCGCGCGGCGGAAGAGCTGCAACGTGCGCGCGCGCAGGCGAGTGAGATCATTTCCCAGGCGGAGAAGCGCGGAGCCGGCATGGTCGATGAGGCCAAGGCGGCCGCCAAGGCCGAAGCCGATCGTATTGTCGCCGCCGCGAAGGCCGAGATCGAACAGGAAGTTTTTCGCGCCAAGGAGGCGTTGCGTGCACAGATATCGGTGCTGGCGGTGGCGGGCGCCGAAAAGATCCTCAAGCGCGAGGTGGACGCCAAGGCGCACGCGCAGTTGCTGTCCGGCCTCGAGTCCGAACTCAGGTAACGCCCGCATGGCCGAACTCGCAACCATCGCCAGGCCTTACGCGGAAGCAGTGTTCCGCCTGGCCAAGGAAGGCAACGCACTTGCCGACTGGTCGGAAAAGCTGGCATTCATCGCCGCGGTCTACCAGGATCCCCAGATGCAGGCGGCGATCGGCAATCCTAAAGTCACTGCCAACGACGTCGAACGCCTGATGCTTGCCATCTGCGGCGAACGCATCGATGGCGCGGCCCGCAATATGATTCAGTTGCTGGTGCGCAACCACAGGCTGGCGGTGCTGCCGCAGATACGCGAGCAGTTCGAGAAACTGAAGCTCGAAGACGAAGGCAAGCTGGACGCAAAAATCAGTTCTGCCTTCCCGCTCGACGACGCACAATGCAAACAGATAGTGAACCTGCTGTCCTCCCGCTTCAAGCGCAAGATCAACGCCACCGTGACCATTGAGCCCGAATTGATCGGCGGCATCAAGGTCGAGGTGGGCGACAAGGTTTGGGATGCCTCGGTACGCGGGAGGCTACAGACCATGGCCGTGACCCTTTCGAAATAGGAGTTTTGAACCATGCAGTTGAACCCGTCCGAGATCAGCGAACTGATCAAGAACAAGATCCAGAATCTCGCCACCGCTTCGGAGGTTCGCACCCAGGGCACAGTGGTATCAGTGACCGACGGCATCTGCCGAATCCACGGCCTTGCCGACGTGATGCAGGGTGAAATGCTGGAGTTTCCCGGCAACACCTTCGGCCTCGCGCTGAATCTCGAGCGCGACTCGGTCGGCTCGGTGGTGCTGGGTGAATACGAACACATCTCCGAAGGCGATCCGGTCAAGAGCACCGGCCGCATTCTGGCGGTGCCGGTCGGTCCCGAGCTGATCGGGCGTGTGGTCGACGCGCTGGGCCAGCCGATCGACGGCAAGGGCCCGATCGCCGCCAAGGAAACGGACGTGATCGAGAAAGTCGCGCCGGGCGTGATCTGGCGCAAGTCGGTGTCCCAGCCGGTGCAGACCGGACTGAAGGCGATCGACGCGATGGTGCCGATCGGCCGCGGCCAGCGCGAGCTGATCATCGGCGACCGCCAGACCGGCAAGACGGCGGTCGCGGTGGACACCATCATCAACCAGAAGGGCAAGGACCTGTTCTGCATTTACGTCGCCATCGGCCAGAAGGCTTCCACGGTTGTCAACGTGGTGCGCAAGCTCGAAGAGCACGGTGCCATGGCTTACACCATCGTCATCGCAGCCACGGCATCCGAGTCCGCGGCGATGCAGTACATCGCACCCTATTCCGGCTGCACCATGGGCGAGTACTTCCGCGACCGCGGCCAGGACGCACTGATCATTTACGACGATTTGACCAAGCAGGCCTGGGCCTACCGCCAGGTATCGCTGTTGCTGCGGCGTCCGCCGGGACGCGAAGCCTACCCCGGCGACGTGTTCTACCTGCACTCCCGCCTGCTGGAACGTGCCGCGCGCGTAAGCGAGGCCTGGGTCGAGCGCTTCACCAAAGGCAAGGTCAAGGGCAAAACCGGCTCGCTCACCGCGCTGCCGATTATCGAAACGCAGGCCGGCGACGTATCCGCGTTCGTGCCGACCAACGTGATTTCCATCACCGACGGCCAGATTTTCCTGGAAACCGACCTGTTCAACGCCGGCATCCGTCCCGCCATCAACGCCGGCGTGTCGGTGTCACGGGTCGGCGGCGCTGCGCAGACCAAGATCATGAAGCGCAAGGACACCGGCGGCGGCGTGCGGCTGGCCCTGGCACAGTACCGTGAGTTGGCGGCGTTCGCGCAGTTCGCTTCCGATCTCGACGAAGCCACCCGCAAGCAGCTCGAGCGCGGCCGCATGGTCACCGAGCTGATGAAGCAGCTGCAGTACCAGCCACTGCAGGTTTGGGAAATGGCGCTCACGCTGTTCGCGGTCAACAGCGGCTATTACGACGATATCGACGTAAAGAAGGCGCTGGCCGCGGAGAAATCCATGCGCGAGCATCTCAAGACCAAGTACGCCGCGCTGATCGCACGGATGGATAAGGAACTGTCCGCCGACGATGAGAAGGCGCTGCATGAAGCGATCAAGGACTGGAAGAAAAACGGCTCGTATTGAGTGAGGCGAGAGGCCCAAGGCGCGAGGCGCAAGCCGCGCCCCGAAACCCCGACCCACAAGGCAATCCATGGCAGGCACAAAAGAGATACGCACCAAGATCAAGAGTGTGCAGAACACTCGCAAGATCACCAAGGCGATGGAAATGGTCGCCGCGTCGAAGATGCGCAGGGCGCAGCAGCGCATGCGCGCGGCGCGCCCGTATAGCGAGAAGATCCGCAACGTGGCGGCGCACATTTCCCATGCCAATCCGGAGTACCGCCATCCTTTCCTGGTGGAGCGCGATACGGTCAAACGCGTCGGCATCATTATCATCACCACCGACAAGGGCCTGTGCGGCGCGCTCAATACCAATATCCTGCGTATGGTGCTTAACCACTACAAGCAGTGGCTGTCCGAGGGGGAAGAGATCGACGTCTGCTGCATCGGCGGCAAGGGTCTGGGCTTCATGCAGCGTCTTGGCGCGAACATCGTTTCCCAGGCCGCGGGCCTGGGCGATCGTCCGAAACTCGAGAATCTGATCGGCGCGGTCAAGGTCATGCTCGACGGCTATACCGAAGACCGCTTCGACCGCGTACTGATTTTCTACACCCGCTTCATCAACACCATGAAGCAGGAACCGGTGACGGAGCAGTTGCTGCCGCTATCCGGGGAACGGCTCGGCGCGCCCGAGGGAACCTGGGACTACATCTACGAGCCGGAGGCCAAGTCCGTGCTCGAACAGGTGCTGACCCGCTACATCGAGGCAGTGGTCTATCAGGCCGCTTCGGAAAACATGGCGTCCGAGCAGTCGGCGCGCATGGTGGCGATGAAGTCGGCTTCCGACAACGCAGCGACGCTGATCGACGAACTGACCCTGATCTACAACAAGAGCCGCCAGGCGGCGATCACCAAGGAGCTTTCTGAGATCGTCGGCGGCGCGGCGGCCGTCTGAACTACTTTTCACCGCAGAGATTCTTTTCAATACCCCCTTGAGGGGTACGCAAAGTACGCAGAGAAATGCAAGGACGATTCAAGAATTCTCCACTTTCTCCGTGATTGACCAAGTTTGATCTAGACGTCAGGAAACGATAATGAGCCAAGGAACCATTGTTCAGTGCATCGGTGCGGTGACAGACATCCAGTTTCCTCGCGAGGCGATGCCCAAAATCTACGACGCGCTGGTACTCGAAGAGTCGGGCGAGGCGTCCTTCGCGGAAAAAGGACTCACCTTCGAAGTCGAGCAGCAGCTCGGCGACGGCGTGGTGCGCTGCATCGCGCTCGGCTCTTCCGATGGCCTGCGCCGCGGCATGAAAGTGCACAACACCGGCGCCCCGATTACGGTGCCGGTCGGCCACGGCACCCTGGGCCGCATCATGGACGTGCTGGGGCGTCCGATCGACGAAGCCGGGCCGGTCAAGACCGACGAGAAGCGCTCGATTCACCGGCCGGCGCCGAAGTTTGCGGAACTGTCGCCTTCGGTCGACCTGCTCGAGACCGGCATCAAGGTTATCGACCTGATCTGCCCGTTCGCCAAGGGTGGCAAGATCGGTTTGTTCGGCGGGGCGGGTGTGGGCAAGACCGTCAACATGCTCGAGCTGATCAACAACATCGCCAAACAGCACTCCGGTCTTTCGGTTTTCGCAGGCGTGGGTGAACGCACCCGCGAGGGCAACGATTTCTATCACGAGATGTCGGAAGCCGGCGTCATCAAACTGGACAACCTGTCGGAGTCCAAAGTGGCAATGGTGTTCGGCCAGATGAACGAGCCGCCGGGCAACCGCCTGCGGGTGGGGCTGACCGGCCTGACCATGGCCGAG
>CAYNFN010000005.1:0-1748 GCA_964396485.1 uncultured Alcaligenaceae bacterium | reverse complement strand
CCGAGCGTGATGGTCTTCAGTTGCGGCACCACGGCCGGCATCGAGCCGTGGCGCAGCGTGGCGTCGACCAGCGCCTCGTAGCTGGTCATGCCCTCGGCATCCACCCAGCCTTCCTGCGCATCGACTTTCAGCACGTGGTTGAAATCGCGCACGTCGAGGCGTTGCGCTGCGGCCGGCGCACGTTCGCGGAACAGATTGGAAGTGTCCTTGTCGAGCGCGAGGTGGCCCGCCCCGGCCTGGAGCTGTGCGGCCAGTCTTGCCTTGCGCGCTGCGTAGTCCTGCATGCGCCGCTCCGGAGAAGGATGGATCGATGCCGCGCCGGCGGCAGGCACGCTCAGTGCCGGTCGTAGAGAAAAGCGCGGCTCATCGGATAATTGTCCTTCGAGACATTACCCTTGCTGAACACGATCTGGAACAGGTGCGTGCGGGTGCGGGGCGAGCGGAACATTTCCGCGCAGGCATACAAATAGGTTCGCCATACCCGGCGGAACTGCTCGCTGAATTTCGCCGGATCGAGCGCCCGGATCTTGTCCCAATTGCGGTCGAAGCGCTCGGCCCAGGCATCCAGCGTCAACGCGTAGTGACGGCGCAGGTTCTCGATGTCTACGACCTCGAGCCCGCACTCTTCCATGGCGGCGATGGTTGCCGCCAGGCTGGGGATCCAGCCGCCGGGAAACACGTGCTTGCGGATGTAGAACTCGGTGTCGCGCACGCCGACATGGCCGATGAAGTGCAGCATGCCGAGGCCGCCGGGCTTGAGGAAATCCGCGTGGGCCTTGACCACCGCTCGCAACTGGTCGCGCCCGGCATGCTCGAGCACTCCGATCGACACCACCTTGTCATACTGCCGGTCCACCTCGCGGAAGTCGGCCTCGCGCACCTCGATCCTGCCTTCCAGCCCGCGGCGGCGGATCTCGTCCCGCACCGCCATTACCTGCTCGGGAGTAGTGTTGACACCGGTCGGCAGCGCACCGTAGTGCTCGAGGGCATGAAACAGGAAGCCGCCGAATCCGCAACCGATGTCCACCACCGTCTCGCCGCGCTTCAGGCGGATTTTGCGGCAGACGTGATCGATTTTGTTTTGCTGTGCCTCTTCGACCGTCGCGGTGCCTTCCTTCCAGTAGGCGCAGGTGTACATCATCGACGGCAAATCGAGCCAGAACCGATAGAACTCCGTGCCCAGGCCGTAGTGGAAACGCGCGTTCTTTCTGGCCTGCGCGATCGAGCGGTTGGAGAAGCGCAACTCGTGCCAGTGGTTGCGAATGAGGACAAGGGGATTCGGGTTATGCGCGAAGCCGCCTTCGAGCCCGACCCGGAACGCCGCGCCGAGATCGCCTTCGATATCGACGTCGCCGTCGAAATAGGACTCGATCAAACCAATGTGCCCGAACAGCGCGGTGCGAAGCTCGGCCGCACGCTTGTGAATCACAATGGTGAACGCCGGCGTGCCGGCGCCGTTCTGGTAGTGCGAGCCGTCCGCAAACTCGACGCGAAAGAGGATACCGGCACGATCACCCAGGGCCGCCAATCTGCGCTTTACCAGTACGGTCGCCATTATTCCAGTGTCCTGTTATCACGCCCCGATCGGGACGCCAACGGTTCTGCCGCCGCCTACTCGCCCAGGTAAGCCTGCCTCACCTGCGGGTTGTCGAGCAAGGCCCGGGCACTGTCGGCCACGGTGATCAGCCCGCTTTCCATCACGTAGCCCCGGTGACTGGCTTCCAGTGCGAGCTTTGCGTTCTGCTCGA
>CAYNFN010000004.1:0-3805 GCA_964396485.1 uncultured Alcaligenaceae bacterium | reverse complement strand
GGCGTTCACGGCGTGTGGGTGAACGGCACCCAGATTCACGATGGGCGTGAGTACCTGCCGCTCGAATCCGGTCCCGGACACGTGCTCACGAAGTTCCTGCAATGATTTCCGTCAAGCGGATTGCCGGCGCGTTGGGCGCTGAAGTCGAAGGCGTGGACCTCTCGGCACCGCTTTCTGCTGTACTGGTGGCAGAACTACGCCGCGCATGGCTGGAAAACCTGGTGTTGTTTTTCCGCGATCAGCCGCTGACATCCGAGCAGTACTGGGCGTTCGCGCAGCATTTCGGAACGCCGGCCGACTACCCGTTGCTGAAGGGCATAGCCGGATTCCCCAAGATCATCGAGGTGAAAAAACTAGAGCATGAACGAACCAATTTCGGCGGCCTCTGGCACTCGGACACGACCTACCTCGACACGCCGCCGATGGCCTCGATGCTGCTCGCGCGGGAAACGCCGCCCCACGGCGGGGACACGCTGTTTGCCAACATGTACCTGGCGTGGGATGCGTTATCCGAAGGCATGCGCCGCATGCTGCGCGATCTCAAAGCGGTGAATTGCTCGACCAAGGCCGACGCCTCTAAAACCCGCGAAGACCGCGTCCGCGCCGATGGCAAGCCGGCCCCGGAATTCACCGCGGAGCACCCGGTGGCGCGCACTCACCCTGAGACCGGCCGCACCGCGCTCTACGTGAATGTCGGCCCCACGGTGCGTTTCGCGGGCATGACCGAAGATGAAAGCCGGCCGCTTCTCGATTACCTGTTCCGGCACCAGGTACGCCCGGAATTCACCTGTCGTTTCGCCTGGCGGCCGGGATCGATCGCGTTATGGGACAACCGCTGCACACAGCACAATCCGGTGAACGACTACCACGGCTACCGGCGCGTCATGCACCGGATCACGCTGGCCGGAGACGTTCCGCGCTGAGGCGCCGCCTTCCCGTGTGTTTTACTCTCATGGCGCGACCCGGAGGTTGACGGTGGTATTCGCCCTCGACACGCTGCCGGCATCGTTTCACGGCGATCCGGCCGACAGGCTCATAGTCGCAACCGCCCGCGCGCACGCGATGCCGCTCGCCACGCATGACGCCGCAATCCGCCGCTCGCGGGCCGCGAAAATCTGGAAGCCATGAACGCCTCAAGGTAAGAGTCGAAAGGCGGAACGGTGCCTTCGGGTATTTTCTTTCCTCTTTCCTCTTTCCGCTCGCCTCTCGCCGTTTTCCGTTAGCATTGCCGGACGTCATTTCCAAACACACCATGCGCACTCTCGTCAGTCTTCGCCTTGCCGCTTTCGCCCTGATCGGCGCCTGCCTTGTCAGCGGCTGCCAGACCCTCGAGGGCATCCTGGAATCCAGCCCCAAGCCGACGGCTCGCATCATCGGCACCGAACTGAAGAATCTCTCGCTGGAGAGGATCGACCTCGTGTTCAACGTGGAGGTCGCGAATCCCTATGCGGTGGATCTGCCGCTGCTGGACCTCGCGTACACCGTGGGCAGCGGCGGCACCAGCCTTCTGCAGGGAAGCATCAAACCTTCCGGGGCCGTGCCGGCACGCGGCACCAGCGTGATCCAGCTTCCCGCCCGGATCACCTTTGCTTCACTGATCAGGACGCTCAAGGGCGTAAGGCCGGGATCGGTCGTGCCCTACAAGGCCGACCTGACCCTGGGCGTCGATGCGCCGGTGGTGGGGATGCTGACGCTGCCGTTGTCGAAGTCGGGTGAATTGCCGGTTCCTGCAGCGCCGGAGGTCGAGCTTTCCTCTTTCGAGATCGCCAAGCTGGGCATGGACGAGACCAAAGCCACCGCGAAGCTGCAAGTGAAGAACACCAATTCTTTTGCGCTCAATTTGTCGAAGCTCAGCATCGAACTCGCGCTCGGCGCGAACAAGGTCGCCAATACCAGCCTCGCGAAATCTGCAAAGATCGCACCCGGCCAGTCCGTCGCCGTGGACGTACCGCTGTCGTTCTCGCCGCGCTCCTTCGGTCTCGCGGTTATCAACCTGCTGCGCGGAAACAAGGCGGCGTACAGTCTGGTCGGCTCGCTCGAAGCCGGCACGCCGTATGGGCCGCTGGCGCTGCCGTTCAACCGCAATGGAAACACGATAATTACGAAATGAGCAGGCTCAGCAATGACGGATGAAATTGCATTCGCGTCCGCGAAAAAACTCGCTTCGCTGATCCGCCGCAGGAAAATCGGCTGCGTCGAGCTGCTCGAACTCTATCTGAAGCGCGTCGCGCGACTGAACCCGAAGATCAACGCCGTGGTCGTGCTCGACGACAAACGCGCCCGCGAGCGGGCACGCAAGGCCGACCGCGCTGCCGCGAAAAAGGACTGGTGGGGGCCGCTGCACGGCGTGCCGATGACAGTGAAGGAATCCTTCGACGTCGAGGGTCTGCCCACCACCTGGGGCCGCGCTGACATGAAGGGCAACATCGCAGCGCGCCATGCGCTTTCCGTCCATCGCCTGATGGGTGCGGGCGCCGTCATTTTCGGCAAGACCAACGTCCCGGTGATGCTCGCCGACTGGCAAACCTTCAATCCGGTTTACGGCACCACCGGCAACCCGTGGGACGTCACGCGTATTCCGGGCGGTTCTTCCGGCGGCGCCGGCGCCGCCCTCGCCGCAGGGCTGACCGGGCTCGAACTGGGCAGCGACATCGGCGCCTCGATCCGCAATCCGGCGCATTACTGCGGCGTGTTCGGGCATAAACCGACTTTCGAACTGTGCCCAATGCACGGACACAACCTGCCGCCCAATCTGTCAACCAAGGACATGTGGGTGATCGGTCCGCTGGCGCGCAGCGCCGACGATCTCGAGATCGCGCTCGGGATCATCGGCCAGCCGGACGAGATGGCATCGCGCGGCGTGAAAATCGCGCTCGCCAAGCCCAAGCCTTCAGTGAAGAAGCTGAGGATCGCGGTGCTGGCCAACGCCGCTACGGCGGAAGTGGACCAGTCGGTGCAGGCGGCGGTGCTGGCTGCGGCGAAATGCTTTGCGAATAACGGCGCGACAGTCAGCGACACGGCGCGGCCGGACATCGACCTGCACGAAGCCTACAAAACCTTCATCCATCTGGTGCGCGGCGCAACCTCGACTGCGCTCACCGACGAGCAGTTCGAGCGCCAGCAGGCGATCGCAGCGAAGCTCGCGCCCGGCGACGACAGCTACCCGGCGTGGATGATGCGCGCCAATACCATGTCGCATCGCGATTGGCACGCGTGGGACGAGAGGCGGCAGCAGATGCGCCTCAAGTGGACGGAGTTCTTCCGCGAGTGGGACCTGCTGCTCTGCCCCGCCGCCGCGACCGCGGCATTCCCGCACAACCAGAAAGGCGAACGCTGGGAGCGCATGGTCATGGTCAACGGCAAACCGCAGCCCTCCACGACTCAAATGTTCTGGGCCGGCTACCCGGGACTGGCCTGGCTGCCTTCGAGCGTGGCGCCCGCCGGATTCACAGAACAGGGCCTGCCGGTAGGGGTGCAGATCGTCGGTCCGCAGTACGGCGACCTCGCCACCATCGCCGCCGCAAAGTTTCTGGAACAGGAGTTCCAGCCCTTCGTGGCTCCGCCGGGATTCATGTGAAAAGGTGAGGGGAAGGGCAAGGATGAAGGATGAAGGCGGAAGGATGAAGAAGGGAAAGGCGAGTGCTGCGTACTGGGTGCTGAGAACGAAACAGGACTCGGGACTCAGTAGGAAACAGCCGGCCGATGGCCGGCAATAAGGGCGTTGACGCAGAGGGCGCAGAGGAAAAGCAAGAAAAGGCGCAGAGAAATTCGATAGCTTTGAACGGGAAATCTGGAATCAACAGAT
>CAYNFN010000003.1:0-4146 GCA_964396485.1 uncultured Alcaligenaceae bacterium | reverse complement strand
AGGAACACCATGGGCGCGAGAATCAGCCGCATGGCGTAATTGGCATCCATGGACCTGAACTCGCCGCTTTTCATTCCGGTTTCCAGCACGCTCTGCATCCACCGGTGGCCGCGGCTGATGACTTCGTCATAATAGAATTTTCCAATCTCGGGAAAGTTCCGGCACTCCGAGAACATCAGTTTCGGAATGCCGCCGAGCTTGGTGTTCCCAACGGACTCCCACCATGCGAACACGATCTGCCGCATCAATTCATGGGCCGGGCCCTGATGTTCTTCCAGCAGGCGTTCGCCGCGTTCGATCAGCGGCACGATCCCGGAACGGATCACCGCCTTGAACAGTTCTTCCTTGCTCGAGAAATACAGATACAGCGTGCCTTTGCTGACACCGGCCCTGGCCGCCACGTCATCCAGTCGCGTCGCGGCATAGCCGCGTTCGACGAACAGGTCGAGCGCGGCGGCCATCAGTTCGGCCGGTCGCGCCTCCTTGCGGCGGGTCCAGCGGCGATCCTGTCTATGTTGTGGATTCATTATTCTTGTGTAAATGACTGAGCGGTCAGTAATATACACGCACCAGTCAAATGTTCAACCTCTTTTCTCACCTGAGTGGCCGTTTCGGCATTCACATCACCGCAGCGTCGGCATGGCGCCTATAATTTTGCGGTTGCAGCTTGTCAGGCGGGCCCACAGGCCCGGGATCGTTTTCGGGACATAGCCATGAGTTCAGTCAGGGCACCGGCGGTTGCCGGCGCCTTCTATCCGGGCGCCGCGGCGACACTGCAGGCGCAGGTTGCGGCGCTGCTGGCCCTCGCGACGCCGCCCAGGCAACAACGACCCAAGGCGTTCATCGCGCCTCACGCCGGTTATGTCTATTCGGGTGCAGTGGCGGCGAATGCCTACGCGCTGTTGGCGCCGTTTCGCAGCGACTACTCCCGCGTCGTGTTACTCGGCCCGGCCCACCGTGTCTACGTGAACGGACTGGCGCTGCCCGCAGCCGACGCCTTTGCCACACCGCTAGGCGAAATCGCGCTGGACCGTGAAGCGATCGCGGCGATCCGGCATCTGCCGCAAGTTTGTATCAGCGACGACGTGCACGCACACGAACATTCGCTGGAGGTGCACCTTCCCTTCCTGCAGCAGGCACTCGCCGGATTCACGCTGGTGCCCATTGCAGTTGGCGAGGCCTCCGCCGAACAGGTTGCCGAAGTGCTCGGCCTGCTTTGGGGCGATGAGCGTACGCTGATCGTCATCAGCTCAGACCTTTCCCATTACCTGCCCTATGCGCAGGCTAAAACGATCGACGAGCAAACCGCACGCATGGTCCTGAACATGGCACCGCAGCTCAACCACCAGCAGGCCTGCGGTGCGACGCCGGTCAATGGTCTGTTGCTGGTAGCGCGTGGCCGCGGGCTGAGCCCGGAACTGCTGGACCTGCGCAACTCCGGCGATACCGCCGGCGACAAGAGCAGGGTGGTGGGATACGCCTCGTTTGCGTTTTACGATCAGGCGTCCGCCCGGGGAAAAAAGCAAGACCACGAACAGGAACGCGCCGACGGCCGGGTGCTCGTTTCGATCGCACGCTCCTCGATCGCCGGCAGCTTCGGCATCCGCACTTCCGTGCACGAAGACGCACCGTTCCTGCACCGCCCGGGAGCATCTTTCGTGACCCTGAAAAGCGAGAACCTGCTGCGTGGCTGCATCGGCAGCCTGCAGGCGCAGCGCACGCTAGTCGAGGACGTGAAGGCAAACGCCCGCGCCGCGGCGTTCCACGACCCCCGCTTTGCGCCGCTTTCCTTTTACGAATTGTCCGCCACGAAAATCGAGGTGTCGGTGCTGTCGGCGCTCGCGCCGCTGGCCTTTCGAAACCAGGAACATGCGCTCGCACAGTTGCGTCCCGGCGAGGATGGGGTGGTGCTCGAATTCGGGCGCCATCGCGGCACCTTCCTACCCCAGGTGTGGGAAAACCTGCCATCGCCCGCCTCGTTCCTCGGCGAGCTCAAGCGCAAGGCCGGCCTGCCGCTGGACTTCTGGGACGACGGCATCCGGCTGCTCCGCTATACCGTGTCGAAATGGACCGAATCGGAGGAATGCCTTTGAACGCGCCTGAACTGCGGCCTTATCCCGGACGCTGGTGGCACATGCTCGACGACGGCCGGCTGCAGTGCGACCTGTGCCCGCGCGACTGCCGGCTTCACGAAGGCCAGCGCGGCGCCTGCTTCGTGCGCCAGCGCCTGGACGATCGCATGGTGCTCACCACCTACGGGCGTTCCTCCGGATTCTGCATCGATCCGATCGAGAAGAAACCGCTGAATCACTTCTACCCCGGATCAGCCGTGCTGTCCTTCGGCACCGCGGGCTGCAACCTCGCGTGCAAGTTCTGCCAGAACTGGGACATTTCCAAATCGCGCGACATGGATAGCCTGATGGATCAGGCCGGCGCCGAGGACATCGCGGCCGCGGCGGAACGTTCCGGCAGCCGGAGCGTTGCGTTCACCTACAACGACCCGGTGATCTTTGCGGAATACGCCATGGACGTGGCCGACGCCTGCCATGCGCGCGGCATCCAGGCCGTGGCGGTGACCGCGGGCTACATGCACGATCAGCCGCGCAAGGAGTTTTACGCGAAGATGGACGCGGCGAACGTGGATTTGAAGGGATTCACCGACGAGTTCTACGTCCGGCTGACGGGGTCGAAACTGCAGCCGGTGCTGGACACGCTCAAGTACCTGCGCCACGAAACCGATGTCTGGTTCGAGATCACCACGCTGCTGATCCCGACCAAGAACGACTCGGATGAGGAACTCTACCAACTTTCGAAATGGGTGGCGAACGAACTGGGCACCGACGTCCCGCTGCACTTCACCGCGTTCCACCCGGACTACAAGCTCGACGATCTGCCGCCGACCCCGCCAGCCACGCTGACCCGCGCGCGCAAGATCGCCATCGGCGAGGGGCTGAAGTACGTGTACACCGGCAACGTGCACGACATCGAAGGCGGCACCACGTTCTGTACCGGCTGCGGCACCGCGCTGATCGTTCGCGACTGGCACCGCATCCTGAGCTACCGCCTCGATCCCCAGGGCAAATGCCTGGCCTGTGGGACTGCGGCCGTGGGACGCTTCGAGACATTCACCAAAGCCTTCGGCCCCCGTCGCATCCCCATCTCCATCCTCGCTGTCTAAGGCTTAGTTCCTTACCGCAGAGGCGCAAAGGCGCAGAGGAAACGCAAAGGAAAGCAAAACAACTTGAGGTGAAAAGCTAAATGAGGTGGATAGTCGCACCACTGCGATATATGGACTGGGTGAGGCAAATGGGAATCCTCCCGCTTTTTGACATGCTTCGTTTGGTTTTCTCTGCGTTTCCTCTGCGCCTTTGCGCCTCTGCGGTGAAGGTTTAGTGCGTCTTTGCGGTGAGAGTCTAGATTTTTAGCGCGGCAATGACTTCGGCGTCGGAGACCTGCTCGAAGCGCCGGAAGAACTGTCCCACCGATTGGAAGCTGTCGGGCGCTTCCAGGCACACCATCTCGTCGCAGTGGCGCGAGACTTCCTCAATTGTTTCCGGCGGCGCCACGGGTACCGCGCAGATCAACTTGGCCGGATTGCGCGCGCGCAATGCATGCAGCGCCGCGATCATGGTGGCGCCGGTGGCGAGTCCGTCGTCCACCACGATGACGATTCGACCCTGAGGGTCCGCCGCCGGGCGGACCGCGGCGTAAGCGGCGCGCCGGGCCTTCATCACTTCGACCTGCGCCCGCGTCTCCTGCTCCAGGTACGCCGCATCGGCGCCGGCGCTGCGCGCGTGGGCGGCCACTTGTGACCAACCGGTCTCGTCCACCGCGCCGATTGCAAACTCCGGGTTGCCTGGCGCGCCGAGCTTGCGCACCAGCGCCACGTCCACTTCGCCGGCAAGCTTCCCGGCGATTACGCGCGCCATCGGCACCGCGCCTCGCGGAATGCCCAGCACCAGGGGATTCAGGCCGCGATATTTCCCGAGTTGCGCGGCAAGCCGGATCGCGGCTTCGTGGCGATCGGCGAACATTAAGAAAAAATGTTAGGGAAGCTCTGCATAAGTCCCGCATGCGCGACCGAGGCGATTCGGGTCGAGGGCAAGACGGCGAGGACGCCGTGTAGCCGGCCTACATAAGGAGGAG
>CAYNFN010000002.1:0-2253 GCA_964396485.1 uncultured Alcaligenaceae bacterium | reverse complement strand
ATCTGCCACGGGACGATATTGGAATGGTGCTCGAGCTGGGACACGATGATCTCGTCGCCGTCGCCCAGGAACGCCCGCCCGTAACCCTGCATCACCAGGTTCACCGAGTTCGTGGTGCCGCGGGTGTAGATGACTTCGCGTTGTTCTTTCGCGTTGATGAAACGCTGGATCTTGCGGCGCGCACCTTCGTATTCCGCGGTTGCCTTCTCCGACAGAGCGTGAACCGCGCGGTGGATGTTTGCATGCTCGCTGGTCTGATAGCGCACCAGCCGGTCGATGACCTGCTTGGGCATCTGGCTGCTCGCCGCGCTGTCGAGATATACGAGCGGCTTGCCGTTGACCTCGAGGTTCAGGATCGGGAAGTCCGCACGGATGCGACCTACGTCGAGCGCGCCGGCCGACTTTACCGCCTGTAGTACAGTGCTGGCAGAAGTCATGGTCAGGATTTGATCCGGGTTTGTTCGAGAACGTGGTTTTCCAGCCGCTCCACCAGGGATTTCACCGGTATGCGCTCGATGATGTCGGCGGCAAACGCGTACGTCAGCAGATTGCGCGCAGTGGCGTCCGACAGGCCGCGGCTCTTCAGATAAAACAACTCGTCGGCCTCGATCTGGCCGACGGTAGCGCCATGCGCGCACTTGACGTCGTCGGCAAAGATCTCCAGTTGCGGCTTGGTATCCACGTGCGCCTTGTCGGAAAGCAGCAGGTTGCGTGACTGCTGCCCCGCATCGGTCTGCTGCGCGTCCCGGCGCACGAAAATCTTGCCATTGAACACCGCGTGTGCGCCGCCGCCGACCACGGTCTTGTGCCGTTGCCGGCTGCGTCCGTGCGCATGCGCATGGTCGATCAGGCTGTTGGTGTCCGCCAACTGGCGCCCGCCGATCAGCGCCAGGCCGTCGAGCGAGAATTCGGTGCCCTCGCCCGCCTGCATCACGTGGAGATTGTGACGGGAAATGCGCGCACCCAATGCGACCGACCAGTTGGAATAACGGCCGTCGCGCGCAACCTGTACCGAGGTCCTGGCGATGTGAAATGCTGCCTGCGCCTCGCGCTGCAGCTTGATGTGCGCAACATGCGCATTTTCACCCACGGCAATTTCTGCAACGGCGTCGGTAAAGTAACACCCGTCGGCAAGGCTCACGAAGTCCTCGATCAATGTGCACTGCGCGCCCGCTTCCGCGATGACAAGGACCCTCGGATACGCGGCGCCATCAGTACGGGTGGCGAGGAACAACAGATGAATTGGTGCGATGCCGGCGCGGTCGCGCCCGACGTGGATTAGTGCGCCGTCGTGCAGAAACGCTGTATTCACCGCGGCGAAAACGTCCTGCCCTGTTCCCGCAAGCGTGCCGAGTGTGGACTCGACCAGTCGGCCATGCGCCGCAAGCGCATCCGGAAGATTGGCGACGAGAACGCCATTTGCAGGCACGATGCGCGATAGCGCAGCCGAAAAATGACCGTCCACGAAAGTCAGCCGCGTCGTCGCTTCCGCGATCTCGAAGCGGCCGAGATCGGCCGCCGCAACCTCACCCGGCTGCGCCGATGGCCGGTACGGGACCTTGTACAGCGGTGACAAGTCGGTAAAGCGCCAGTCCTCGTCGCGTGTGGTCGGCACGGTGAGCACATTGGCACGCTCCACCGCCTGGGCGCGCAGCGCCTTCAACCAGCCCACGCGGGCCTCGGGCACCACATCCCGACCGTGTAACAGGCTGTCGAGATAGTCGCTGTTGGTTTCGGTATTCATGCGATCAGATTCACGCCGTCCGCGCGTGTTCGAGTGTGGTCAATCGGCGTCCGCCGGTGCGCGTGGAGGCCGTATTCATTTTTCTCGCATTCCCAAATGAATTTTGGGGCCCCTGCCCGATAATTCATGCGGCCGCCCTCGCGACCCAGTCGTAGCCGCGGGCTTCGAGCTCGAGCGCGAGCGACTTGTCGCCGGTCCTGATGATCCGCCCGCCTTCCATGACGTGTACGTAATCCGGCACGATGTAGTTGAGCATGCGCTGGTAATGCGTCACCAGCACGATGCCGTTGTCAGGGGCATGCAGCTTGTTGATGCCGTTCGCCACCACCCGCAACGCGTCGATGTCCAGGCCCGAGTCGGTCTCGTCCAGCACCGCGAGCTTCGGTTCCAGAAGCGCCATCTGCAGGATCTCGTTGCGCTTCTTCTCGCCGCCGGAAAAGCCGGCGTTCAGGCTGCGCCCGAGAAAAGACGGATCGATATCCAGCAATTTCATTTTTCCCCGCACGAAA
>CAYNFN010000001.1:0-2496 GCA_964396485.1 uncultured Alcaligenaceae bacterium | reverse complement strand
CGAGATGCTGGCGCTGATGCGCCAGATCATGAACGGCGAGATGTCGCCGACGCTGATCTCCGCGATCATCATCGGCTTACGGGTTAAAAAAGAGACCATCGGCGAGATCGCCGCGGCAGCACAGGTCATGCGCGAGTTCTCGACCAAGGTGCAGGTGGCCGACCATGCGCACCTCCTGGACACCTGCGGCACCGGCGGCGACAGCGCCCACACATTCAACATTTCCACTGCAGCTGCGTTCGTCGCGGCCGCGGCCGGTGCAAAGGTCGCCAAGCACGGCGGCCGCTCGGTATCCAGCAAGTCGGGCAGCGCCGACGTGCTCGAGGCGCTGGGTGTGAACCTTGCCCTGACGCCGGCGCAGGTGGCGCAATGCATCGACCAGATCGGCGTGGGATTCATGTTCGCCCCCAACCATCACAGCGCGATGAAGCACGCGGCACCGGTGCGGCGCGAGCTGGGCGTGCGCACGTTGTTCAACATCCTCGGGCCGCTCACCAATCCGGCCGGAGCCAGGAACCAGCTCATGGGCGTGTTCCACCCCGATCTCGTTGGCATCCAGGCGCGGGTATTACAGCGGCTGGGCAGCCGCCATGTCCTGGTGGTGTACGGCATGGAGGGGCTGGACGAGATTTCGGTGACCGGCGAAACGCTGGTCGGCGAACTCAAGAACGACGAAGTGCGCGAATACACTATTCACCCGCGACAGTTCGGGATGCAAACCAGCGAACTTTCCGGCATCCAGGTCAAGGACGGCGGTGAATCCAGGGACATGCTCGTTGCGGCGCTTTCGAGCAAGGCCGGCCCGGCGCGCGACATCGTGGCGCTCAATGCCGGCGCTGCAATTTATGCGGCCGGTATTGCGGACAGCCACGAAGCGGGTGTGAAGCAGGCGCTTGAAGTCATCTCCAGCGGCGCGGCCAAGGCCAAGCTCGATCAGTTCGTGACTTTCACCCAAGGATTCAAGGAATGAACCACGGAGGACACGGAGGACACGGAGGAAGGGCAAGTGCAAAAAAAGCAGACGAGGGTAAAAAGCTCCAATTGGCAGATGCTCCAGCAAAGTCGAAATTGGCGGCAGAGGGTCACGAACAGCCACCCCGCTTTTAACGCCAACTACCTTTTCTTCGTTTTCGCTTTTCCTCCGTGTCCTCCGTGGTTCCAATTGCTCTGTGGTTCCAATTGCTACGAACAATGTGCTGACTGTGAAAAAGGGGCGCGCAAGGTGACGGACGACGAGCTCGGAACGGAACTACTGGGTTGCGCGATGAAAGTTCACTCGGTACTTGGCCCGGGTCTGTTGGAGAGCGTATACGAAGCGTGTCTAATGCACTAGCTCGCCAAGAAGGAAATTTACGCGAAACGTCAAGTGTCAGTCCCGATCCTCTACGACGGGCTGAAGTTCGATGAAGGCATGAGAGTGGATCTATTGCTGGAGGATCGGGTTGTCGTCGAGTTGAAGGCTGTCGAAAGACTGGTGCCGATTCACACTGCCCAGCTCTTGACCTATCTCAAATTGACGGGGTTGCGGGTTGGATACTTGTTGAACTTTAACGTAGTTCACCTACGCGAGGGCGGAATCAAGCGTGTTATCAATGGATGATTGGATCTTTGACGTTATTCTCCGTGTCCTCCGTGTCCCCCGTGGTTCAATCTGACATCCTGGAAAAAATTCTGGCGGTGAAGCGCGAGGAGGTTGCCGCCGCCAAGCGCAGCAGGCCGCTTGCGACGGTGCGTTCAGAAGCGGAGCGCGCCGGGAAGCCGCGAGACTTTGCCGGGGCGCTGCGAACCAGGATCGCCGCTGGACTTCCCGCGGTGATTGCCGAGGTGAAAAAGGCCAGTCCGAGCAAAGGTGTGCTGCGTGCCGAATTCGATCCGGTTGCAATCGCGAAGTCGTATGCGCGGCACGGGGCGGCCTGCCTTTCGGTGCTTACCGACGCCCAGTTCTTTATGGGCAGTCCCGAGCATCTGGTGCAGGCGCGCGCTGCCAGCGGGCTGCCGGTGCTGCGCAAGGACTTTCTGCTCGATCCGTACCAGGTGTACGAAGCACGCGCGATGGGTGCCGACTGCGTTCTGCTCATCGTGGCCGCACTCGACGATGCCGCGATGCGGGATCTGGAACAGGCGGCATCGGAGTTCGGCATGTCAACGCTGGTCGAGGTCCACGATGGAGGGGAACTGGATCGCGCGTTGCGCCTGAAGACCCCGTTGCTTGGCATCAACAACCGCAATCTGCGCACTTTCGAGACGCGGCTGGAAACGACGTTGTCGCTGCTGGAGCGGATACCCTCCGACCGGCTGGTGATTACGGAGAGCGGCATCCTGGCACCGGCAGATGTGAAGCGCATGCGCGAGGCCGGGGTCAATGCGTTCCTCGTCGGCGAAGCATTCATGCGCTCGCCTGATCCCGGTGCGGAACTGACCAAGCTGTTCGGCTCACTCCCCGGCGGCCGCGCCTGAGGCAAAGACCAGCTCTCACCACGGAGGACACGGAGGACA